>DAIMDJ010000059.1:0-6628 GCA_036725905.1 Terriglobales bacterium | reverse complement strand
GCGCTCCTGAAGCGCCAGCGTGACCACGCGAAGCATGTCATCCCAGGGGGCGGGTTTGCCGGTCCAGATTTCAAACTGGCGGGCAGCTTGGTGGACGAACATCTCGATCCCGGGAATCACCTGCGCACCGCGCGCTTTGGCCAGCCTGATTAGGCGAGTCTCGGGCGGATCATAAATCATGTCAAACACGTAACGTGCCTGTATTTCGTCTTCATTCAAAGGAGACTCGCGGGTGTTTCCCATGCCAACGGGTGTGGCGTTGATAATGACATCGAAGGTCTGTTTTTTAAGGGCGGCGCGCTTGAGGAGACGCGCGCGTGCCGACCTCGCCAATTTCTGCGCCGGGCCGGCGCTGCGATTCAAAATGTAAACCTCCGCCCCGCGCTCCTTCAGACCGTAGACCGCCGCCCGCGCCGCCCCGCCCGCGCCTAAGACGAGAATCTTTGATTTATCCAGCGTGATGCGCTGCTCTAGCGGGCGCACTACGCCCGCGCTATCGGTATTGAACCCGTAGAGTTTTCCATCTTGCGCCCGCACTACGGTATTGCACGCGCCAATCTTGGTGGTGTGCGAGTCAGTGTTGTCAAGAAATTTTATGATCGTCTCTTTGTGCGGCATGGTGATAGAGAGACCGTGAATCGGAATGTCTTTCACGCAGGCCAGCAGGTCCTTCAATGTTTTGGCGTGGAGGGCGAGAAACACTCCGTTCACATTTTCGCGCCGCAGCGCGGCGTTCATGATCACGGGAGAAAGCGAGTGGGAAACCGGATCGCCGGCGACGCCGTACACCCGGGTTGCAGCATCCACCTGTTCGATTCGATACGTGCTGCGCAAATCCTGAGCAGTGACCTGGCCGGAAGCAGTCTTTTCATCCGGGCTGATGGCTCCGAACGTGAACACGCTACCCGCGCGTACTCCGAGCACTCGGCTTATGATTCCCTGTTCCCCCATGCACAGCCCGATCAGCGAATATTTGTCACTTTGCTTTTCCAGGAACTTCATCATTGTTACGTTGTCGTAGAGCGTGGTCGCGGTGCCTACGATTTTGTAGAAGTCGGCAGGGTAAGCAGCCATTTTATGGAGCGTCTTTTCCAGGTTCTTGGTAGCGCGAAAGTCGTGAAAAGAAATAATTAACGCCGCTTTGCTCCGAAGGCGCTGCAGTTGTTCCGGCTTGCATTTCGAGGCGCTTTGCAGCTCGAGGTCAAGCAACTGGCATCCTGCCGAGGCGGCCTTACTAAGGACCTCCAATTGGGAGGCGAGCGACCCGCGAAACTTGCCGCCGCTAGCCTGGCGCCGGCAGGTCGCGATCACAACTACCTGGGGATGGTATTCGGTAAAACGTTTGATCTTGGGAAGCGCTTGCGCAGGGTGAGAAAGGTAATCTAACCTAAACTCCAGAAAGGTGTTATCCCGAACGAGGGCTTCCGCTTTGTCCACTAGGTCAGTTGCATCGGACCCGGTTACAGGCACGCAAACCCGGGGCAGCCGCAGTGGAATAAGGCGCGAAATAAAGCTTGGGGTTCCTGTCATCGCGTTGAGTAGGTCGGCGCGATATTACAGGCGCGTAATTGCAGATGCAACAACGGATTACAATAATTGTCCTATCCACAAACTTTTTAGCGTAGCCAACAATAACACCAGCGTAACCTTGACCCATCCCATCTCCGTTGTTACCTTCCGGATGAAAGCCTTTATTTTCCAGCCTTAATAGGGAGAAAGCCTGCGATTGCGGCGTGCTCCCGGAGGTAAAATGAAGAAAACAGGACTTTTGCTCCTGCTGTGCATGACGGCTGCCGCGGCTGCCCAGCAAGCAGACCCCAACCCGGCCAATCAATCTACGCCCGAGGGAACGGTACCGACTTCGGTAAGCTTTCCAGTTGAGCGGGTGCAGACTCCCACCAGTTCCGACTTGTACTGCGCCGGCTTCGTCAACAAACAGGTTCTTCCTAACTCCAATTTCGTGCTCGGCGGTCTCGAAAGCCCAAATACCACTAAATTCGTCAACAACGATCTGATTTATTTGGCAGGACACGGCTATCAGGCCGGCCAGCAATACACGATTGTTCGTGAGCTTCGCGACGCGAACCGTTACGAGATATTTGCCGGCCAGCACTCCATGCTCGCTGCCATGGGGCAGCCATACGCCGAGCTGGCACGGGTGCGAATCGTCGACACTCGAAGCAAGTCCGCGGTCGGCCACATCGAGTTCAGTTGCGAGCCGGTGGATCCCGGTGACATTGCTATACCTTATGCTGAGAAGCAGCCAGTCGTGTTCCATCCTCCTTTGCGTTTCGATCGCTTTGCTCCGCCGAACGGGAAAGTCAACGGCCGCATCGTGCTGGGCAAAGACTTTGACTCGGAGTTAGGAACGGGCAAGAAGGTTTACATTAACGTGGGTGCGAACCAGGGAATCAAGGTGGGCGATTACTTCCGCGCCGTGCGCTCCTACACCGCCGATCTGAACGATCCTGTCGATTCCCTTTCCTTCAAAGCTTCAACGGTGGAAGATACCCAGAGGCGTGAGCCGAACATCGAGCCGCACATGTTCACCCAGAGCGGGAAGGGCCCGACTATCCACGTTTCGGATTATCCTCGACGGGCGGTCGGCGAAATCGTGGTAATCGGTACGACCCCAACAACCGCCACCGGCATGATCGTGTTCGCGCTTGAAGATGTACACCTTGGAGATCGCGTAGAGCTCGATGAACAGCAGCAATAGTTTTTCGCGGTAGAAGGCACTCCGAACAGGGGAGGTGAAAACCTCCCCATTTTTTCTTCCGGTCTTTCCGCAGTATTCGTCACACAGTTCACTAACTAGCGCAGACGCGCGTTTCAAGAACTGCTGTTCTAGCTCACTCCTACAGAGATCACTGTATTCTCCAACCCACAAGGCCATGCGAGAATCTACGTTAGCCGCAAGCTTGGACTCTGACAGAAGCTACGCTCTGAGCCTCAAACGCCGCTTTCCAAGACGCGCGCTGTGATGTGAGGCTCTGATCCAAGGGCGAAGCATTCAGGGCCAGGCGAGACTCCGGGGCCCAGATGAGTACGATCGAGACGCCACAGTCCGCCATTTCGTTTGCGCCTCCCCCCCAGTGGCACGATCACGATTATCACGGACATGTCGTCCAGTTTTATAGCGAAGACGAATTCCTGGTGGATGCAATCAGCCGTTTCCTCGGCGTATCTCTAGCTGCCGGTGACGCCGCTATCGTGCTGGCCACAAAAACTCATCGCGAAGGCATTGCCCGAAAACTGAAGGAGCGTGGCCTCGACGTTGCCAGCAGCGAGCTTAAGGGCCGTTATTTCGCACTGGATGCGGCTGAGACTCTCTCCCTGTTCATGCTCGATGGCATACCGGATGTGGTGCGTTTCCGCGCAGTGATCGGTGGCGTGTTAGAACAGGCCAAAGCGGCTGCTGGGGATCGCGCTCGGGCTACGGTCTTTGGCGAGATGGTCGCCCTGTTGTGGGCCGCAGGGAAGCGCGATGCTGCCATTCGCCTTGAGGAACTCTGGAACGACTTAGCTCAAACGCATGCTTTTTCTCTTCGCTGCGCATATCCGATGGCTGACTTTCATCGCGAAGAGCACAGTGCGGCCTTTCGCGCGATTTGCGAACAGCATTCCGGCGTGATTCCCGGTGAGAGTTATACCTCCCTGGCAAGTGAGGCCGATCGCCTGCGCAATATTACTTATCTCCAGCAGAAGGCGCAGGCGCTTGAAACCGAAAGAGCCGAGCGCAAGTTAATCCAGAGATCACTTCAGCGCCGTGAGGCGGAGTTGGCAGATTTTCTTGAGAACGCTTTGGAAGGCGTGGAACAGGTCGGCGCTAATCAGAAGATTCTCTGGGCGAATAAGGCTGTGTTGAAGCTGCTGGGATATTCCGCCGAAGAATACGTCAACCACAATCTCGCGGATTTTTATTTGGACAGGAATGTCTTCGACCGTTTCTGGCAGAAGCTAATGCGCGGTGAGGAGATTTACGATTTTCCTGCCCAGCTCAAGTGCAGAGACGGCTCCCTTCGCGATGTGCTAATCCGCTCCAACCCCGTCTGGGAGCGCGGAAAGCTTGTTTACACGCGCAGCTTCGTGCGCGACGTGACCGAACAGAAACGAGTCGAACAGGCGCTTCGGGAGAGCGAAGCGCAGCTCCGTTCAGCAAAGGAGGAACTTGAGATTCTTGTGGAGCAGCGTACCTCGGCGCTGCGCCGCCTCTCGGCGCACGTGCTTAGCCTGCAGGACCTGGAGCGCCGCCGTATCGCCCGCGAGCTGCACGACAGCTTTGGCCAGTATCTGGCGGCTCTGAAACTTAATATCGAAATGCTCCGGCAGGCGCCCGCTAATCAGAAATTGTGGTCGCAGTCGGAAGACTTAATGGAGCAATGCATCATCGAAGTGCGGACTCTTTCCTACCTGCTTCATCCTCCCATGATGGAAGAAGCCGGCCTTGCCTCAGCGGCACGCTGGTACGTCGAGGGCTTTGGCCAGCGCAGCGGCATCGCTGTGACTCTGGAGGCGCCGGATGATTTGGAGCGATTACCGGATACGATTGAAATCGCGCTCTTCCGCGCGTTGCAGGAAGCTCTGACCAATGTGCATCGTCATTCCCACGCCTCCGCCGTGCACATTCAAATTCTTCACGATGCCGAGCAGGTGATTGTGGAAATCAAAGATAACGGTTGCGGCATCCCGCAGGAGCGGCTGTGCCGCTTTAACGAACTCGGAACAGGTATGGGCGTGGGGCTCAGCGGTATGCGCGAGCGCATCCGGGAATTGTGCGGGGAATTGAAGATCGAGAGCAACGGCTGCGGTACATCGTTACAGATCACGATACCCATCGCAGTCGATGTTCCGGGGCTTGAGGCGATCTAGGCTGCAACCCTCCGCTTGGGATTTGATAAGAACCACACCGTCGAGCTAACAGTCCACCACTGGTTCTCAGTGCCCAAGATGGTAAGGATGACCTTTCAGAATGGTGAAGGCACGGTAAAGCTGTTCCAGCAGCACCACTCGAGCTAATTCATGTGCCAGTGTCATCTTTCCTAATGACAAGACGAATTTTGAGGCATGCCGGGCTTCGTCGCTGAAACCATCCGCTGGGCCGATCGCGAACAGCAATGGCAGGGCGTTGCGCACTTGGTGATCATGCAACCATCCCGCGAGCTCCTCTGAAGAAAGCTGCTTCCCTTTGCCATCCAGCAGCACCAGCATGTGCGGGCGAGCTCCACGCCCGCAGAACTTCAGCAACGCGGTCTCATCTTTCAATGCCACGCCCTCGACGTTGGCATAGCGGCCCAATCGTTTCAGGTACTCGTCGGTGAGGGTCTGGATGGCGGGCTCTTTGGTTTTACCGATCCAGGCTATCGTGATCTTCACTAGGAAATTTAACCACAGACATACATGGAGAAGTAGGGGGACGGGCGAGGACGCCCGCCCTCCATCGGTACATCAGGCTCGTTCCATTTCGAGCAATGCTTTTTTGCGATCGATTCCCCAGCGATATCCGCCCATCCCGCCATCCTCGCGAACTACCCGATGACAAGGAATTGCCACAGCCACCTGGTTCGTAGCGCAAGCCCGTGCGACGGCTCGTGTTGCTGTGGGCTGTCCGATGGCCTTCGCCACCTGGCTATAGGACTTGGTCGAGCCAAACGGAATCGACTGAAGATACATCCACACTCGCCGCTGAAAGGCGGTCGCCTGAATATCAAGCGGAAGGCTGGCGTTTAGTTTCTGGCCGCGCATGTGGCGCAGCAGATCTTCTTTCCACTCACGCATGCCTGAGTCATCCCGGCGGCGAATTGCAAACGGGAACTCATGCTTCAACCCCTGATCCAGTTCCTCATCAGAAACCGCGAATTGGATCGCGCAGATTCCCTTTTCCGTTGCTGCCACGAGCATGCGCCCAAGCGGAGAATCAGTGAAGGTGTAGCGAATTGGAGCGGCGATGGCCCCCCGGCGGTACTTATCCGGAGTCATGCCAAGCTGTGACGCGGTGCGCTCGTACAAACGGCTGCTTGAACTGTAGCCCGCGTCATAGAGCGCCCGGGTTACGGAATGACCGGCCTGCAGGTTGCGCTTGAGCTGATTCATGCGGCAGGAATCGGCATAGGCGCGGGGCGAAATTCCCAAGACCGCTTTGAACGTGCGCTGCAAATGGAAGGGGCTCTGGCGGAAGGCCTCACCCAACCGAGCCAGGGTGACCGGCTCATCGAGATGCTGCTCGATGTAGCGGCAGACAGCCTTCACCATTTCCATCTGCGCGTTTCCGCTGATAGCCCGGGGGCGGCAGCGTAAACAGGCACGATAGCCGGCTCTCTCGGCCTCATCGGGCTTGCGGAAAAAAGTAACGTTCTCGCGCCGCGGACGCCGCGACGGGCATGAGGGCCGGCAGTATACGCCGGTTGAAGACACCGCGAAAACAAAACGGCCATCCTGGTTGGGGTCGCGGCTCATGACCGCTTCCCATTGCCGAATCTCGCTCGCGTGGCTCATGTCGGGTACTTCCGTCAGATTGAGTATCGCATTGCTTGTCATGAATCCCAAGATATGCGGGCTTGCCTGCTTGAGCTATCCAGATATTGCTGTCAAATTGATTTTCTGCGCTATGCTGGTGCGGTGCTTCGGC
>DAIMDJ010000058.1:3968-10313 GCA_036725905.1 Terriglobales bacterium | reverse complement strand
GAACAGGCCTGCAAATAATCCGTAGAGACTCGCGGGAGAAACACTAAAGATAACATACGCAGCTACGGCCATCAAAACGTAGCGCAGCAGGAAGCGCAACACCACTCCTTTGCTTGATTGCGGCTGGCTTGTTTCAGTAGCGCGGTCCGCCAATGCAGTCACAACCCGCTTCAGCCAGAAGAAGTTCACGTAGGCGATGGCGCATCCAAAGGCGAGCCCGACCGCAATGCGCCCGCCATACAAGATCCAGGAGCCACCCGTAAAAAGCACCGCCAGCACAATCATGGAATTCGAGATCCGGGTGAGCGCGCCGGCGTAGAAAGCATCGCTGTTTGCGTTTGGGTCCATGATCCAAAGATTCGCACCCCAAAAGACCGAGATCGTGAAAATAAACCCTACTTGGAATCGGAGGATACTGCCAGGCGAATCAACTCCACAAATCCGGCGACACTTCCCAGGATCAGCCCAGCAAGATAGAGCCATCCGGTATGAAGCCATTTATCCAGAGCCGCGCCAAGCAACCATCCGACGACCGTTGCCGCGGGAAAAATGAAAGCGAGCTGGCTGTATCTCGCAATCTGCACTAGCGGGTTCTTCTTTTCAGGGTTGTTGTCTCCGGAGGGCATAAGCTGACAACGGAAGATATTGGCGGCCCCTACCGTACCAGGCCCGCCACTGCCGAACTCTGCGCGATGCCTAGAGACCAGTTCACGGCGCGGATGAAGGGCTCTGGATAGATTCCAATCACAAGAGTCGCAAACGCAGTGATGCCGAGCGCTGTCCGCATTCCAAAACTGATCGGCAGGCGTGTCTTGTCCACAGCCTCACGCATGAACATGGCGTTGGCGATCTTCATATAGTAGTAGAGTCCGAAAACCGCGTAGAGAACTGCTAGCGAAGCCAGCACGTAGTGCTTGCTCTCAATCAAGCTGAGAAATATGAAGTACTTGCCGTAGAAGCCCGCCAGTGGCGGAATTCCGGCGAGTGATAACAGAAATATCAGCATCAAGATGGCTTCTGTAGGAGCGCGGGAGTAGAGACCGGCGATGTCGTCAAGCTCATCACCAATAACGTCGCGCTGACGCAGCGACGTGATGACCGCGAAAGCACCGAGATTCATGAAGGTGTAAACCAGAAGATAAATGAGAATGCCTTTGATGCCATCCGCTGTGGGCGAGTGAGCGTCGCCGGCAACCAGTCCGAGCAGCATGTAACCGACATGGGCAATCGAAGAATACGCCAGCAGTCGTTTGAGATTCGTTTGGGTGAGCGCCGCCAGGTTCGCGCCGGTCATGGTTGCAACTGAGACAAATACAAGTAGCGGAACGTAAACGGGACGCAAAGGCGAAAGCCCCCAGACCAGAATCCGCAGCAGCATAGCCCAGGCTGCCGCCTTCACCGCGACTGACATAAATCCCGTCATGCTGGTCGGCGCACCTTCGTAGGCATCCGGCGCCCATTGATGAAATGGAATGGCGGCGATTTTAAAAAGCAGGCCGGTCGCCGTCGTCAGCAGCGCAATCACCGCGATTGGATTGGCATGATTCTGGTGTGCCGCCATCTCCCGCGCGAGGCGGTTTTGAATCACAACCAGGTTCGTGCTGCCGGTTAAGCCATAAAACAGCGAGAGGCCATAAGCGAAAATTCCCGAGGAAAATGCTCCCAGCAGAAGATATTTTAGAGCCGCTTCGTTGGAACGCCGATCACTGCGCAGAAAGCCGACCAGAACGTAGGTCGAAATTGCCATCAGCTCGAGTCCGATGAAGATGAGCACGATATCAATGCCGGCGGCCATGCACATCATCCCGACGACGGAAAACAAAATCAGAGCGTAGAACTCGCCATGGTGCTCGTGCTCGATCTCCAGATAGCGAACCGACATCAAAATCGCGATGGCCGCTCCACCCAGAAACAAATACCAGAAGTACACCGCGAAGTGATCGAGCAGCATGGCATTCATAAATGCCGTTTGCGCGGGAAGGCCGGCGGCATAGAGCGGGCGCTGAATGCGGACATATACGGCAGCCGCCGAGAACAGCACACCGATAAATGCCGTGACGGCGTTGAACCATTTCCACTCGGCGGGGATGATTAGATCCATGAGCAGGATGCCGAGCGCGAACAGGGTCAGCAAGATGACCGGCAGCGACATCGAGTAGTCGCTCAAAGTGAAGAATTGTGCCATCGAGCCGATCACTTACTTTTCCCTTTTTCGCTTTTGGAGGCAAGCTGGATCGATGCTGCCGGTGAAGGCTGTACCGCCGCATTCACCGCGGGACTTGCGCCCGGATAGCCGGGGCGCACCGTCTGCACGATCTGGTTCACCGGCTGCTCAAGAATCTGGAAAAACGGCTTGGGATAAAGCCCGATCCACAGGGCCATGATGATCAGCGGCACGAAGGTCAAGACTTCGCGCGGTGTGAGATCGTGCAGCTTTTCATTCTTTGGATTCGTAACCGCACCGAAGAATACTCGCTGATAAAGCCAGAGCAGGTACGCTGCAGCGAGAATTACGCCGGGCACGGCCCACGCAGCCCAGCGCCAATTTTCCATGAACGTGCCCTGCAGAATGGTGAACTCGCCGACAAATCCGTTCAGCAACGGCAGCCCCATTGACGACAAAAACATGATCATGGTGATCGTCGCGTAAACCGGCATCACATTCGAAATGCCGCCGTATTCCGAGATTTCGCGCGTATGGCGCCGTTCATAGAGAATGCCGACAATCAAGAAGAGCGCGCCTGTCGAAATGCCGTGGTTGATCTGCTGCAGCACCGAGCCGCTCAGCCCAGCGGGATTCAAGGCGAAAATTCCCAGCGTGCAGAAGCCCAGGTGGCTGACCGAGGAATATGCCACCAGCTTCTTCATATCTTTCTGCATCAGCGAAACCAGCGCTCCGTAGATGATCCCGATGATGGAAAGGGCAATCATCCAGCCCCGCACTTTGGGGTGCATGACGACGTCAGGGAAGAATGGCAGCGCGAATCGGACGAAGCCATAAGTTCCCATCTTCAACAGAACACCCGCCAGGATGACCGAGCCGGCGGTTGGCGCTTCCACGTGCGCATCCGGCAGCCAGGTGTGGAACGGAAACATCGGGACTTTGATTGCGAAGGCGAGAAAGAATGCCAGGAACAGCAGTATGGCAAAAGTCGCGCCGTATGCAGGGTCGTGAAAAATGTGCGGGGCGGTTTTGTACAGAGCCTGAATGCTGAACGTGTAAACGCCCGTCTGACGGTAGTTGTAGAAATAAAGGAACAGCACGGCCAACAGCATGGCTACCGAGCCGAGCAGGGTATAGAGGAAGAACTTGATAGCGGCATAGAGTTTCTGAGGGCCGCCCCAGATACCGATGAGCAGGTACATCGGCACTAGCATGGCTTCCCAGAAAACAAAAAACAAAAAGAAATCCAGCGCCATAAAGACGCCCAACATGCCGGTCTGGAGCACCAGAAACCAGATGTAGTATTCCTTCACCCGGTTCTCGATCGCCTCCCAGGAGGAAAGAATCGAAATCCATCCCAGCAGCGTGGTGAGCATGATCAGCAAAAACGAGATACCGTCGATGCCGAGCACATAGCCCGCGCCGATGGAAGGAATCCAGTTGTTCGGCGCGCCCTCCATGAACTTGAAACCCGGCTCGAAGCGCTGCTGCCAAAACCGAGCGACGAGCGGGATCGACACCAGAAAGCCTGCCAGTGCGAAGATGTTCGCGATCCAGCGGATGCCGTCTTTGTTCTCCTTGGGCACAAAGAGGAGAAGGAATGCGCCGACGAGCGGCGTGAAGAGAATGATCGAGAGAATGTGGTTTTGCATATATTTAAAAGTAGCGCAGCCGTCCCGGCGGCTGTCCGGCGGGCGTCACGACTGCCGATGCGAAGGCGAGACGCCTTCGCCACAGCCGGCCAGAGGCCGGCGCTACGATTTCAGTGCCATGTGTAATACGCAACAAATCCTACTAACCCGACGACCATTACCAGCGCGTACCACTGTACGAGTCCCCATTGCAACAGGCGAGTCGGGTAAGAAAGCATTCGCGCCAGAATCGCGGGACCATTCACGCCGACTCCGTCGATAATCCACTTATCCCACCAAGTAGAAAGTGTGGCGGTCAGCCTGGTGATCCATCCTGCGCCATTCACCGTCCCGTCGATTACGCGAGAATCGAACCAGGAGGACGCTTCACCCAAGCCCATCGCGCCGAGCCGCACCCTTCCAATTTTGTGGCGGCCAGTGAAAGCGTAGTCGTACCCTTCGTCCACGTAGTACTTGTTATAGAGCACGCCATAAATGGGCGGAACTTTCTGCGCAATCGGTTCGGCGTAGCCTTTGTCTGCGTGCCGATAGGCCCGCCACGCCATTCCCCAGCCGACCACCGCCGCGCCGACCGAGAGAAACATCAGGAAATATTCTGTCCCGCTGGTGTGCTCTTCCTCTTTCGTTCCAGCCGCCAGTTGCCCGGCTTCGCCCTCGGATGCGAGCACATGCGCCTCTTTGGCGAACACCGGCTCCAAAAATCTTTCAAAACGATTCTTCCCTCCAAGGCTGTGCGGCCATCCCAGAAATCCTGCGAACAGGCAGAAGAAAGCGAGAACGACCAGAGGGCCGGTCATCGACTTGGGCGATTCGTGGATGTGATGCTCTGCCTCATGGCTCATGCGCGGTCGGCCATGAAACGTCAGAAACATCAGGCGAAACATGTAAAAAGCCGTCATCAAGGCGGTGATGTAGCTGATGAGCCAGAGATACCAATACGCGCCCTTCTCCGACGACCACGCCTGCCACAGAATTTCATCCTTCGAGAAAAACCCGGCGAACGGCGGGATGCCCGCGATCGCGAAGGTAGCGATGAACATGGTCCAGTGCGTAATCGGGATGCGCCGGTGCAGATCACCCATGTTGCGCATGTCCTGCTCGCCGCTCATTGCATGGATCACCGAGCCTGAGCCGAGGAACAGCAGCGCTTTGAAAAACGCGTGAGTGAAGACGTGAAACACGCCCGCCGCAAAGGCGCCAACGCCGAGCGCGAGGAACATGTATCCCAACTGGGAAACGGTTGAGTATGCCAGCACGCGCTTGATGTCGTTCTGCACCAGACCGATCGAAGCAGCGAAGATGGCTGTTAGAGCGCCTATGATGGCGACCGTCTTCATCGCGTTTGGCGCGAGCACGAAAAGCGCATTGGAGCGCGCCACCATGTACACACCGGCGGTGACCATGGTCGCGGCGTGGATCAGCGCGGAAACCGGCGTGGGTCCTTCCATCGCATCGGGCAGCCAGACGTAGAGTGGAATCTGTGCCGACTTGCCGCAAGCGCCGACGAACAGCAGCAGGCACGCTGCCGTAATGATGGGATCGCCGATACGGAACAGTTGCGGGTCTCGCGCCAGTGCCGTGATCTCCGTAAATCGAAACGTTCCGAAATACCAGACGATGGTGAACATGCCCAGCAAGAAACCGGCATCGCCGATTCGGTTTACGATGAATGCCTTATTGGCAGCGTCACTCGCGGATTTGCGGTGGAAATAAAATCCGATTAGCAAATACGAGCACAGGCCCACGCCCTCCCACCCGACGAACAGCACGGCGTAGTTGTTCCCCAGGATCAGCATCAGCATGGAGAACATGAACAGATTCAGATATCCGAAAAATCGGTAATAACCTCCTTCATGCGCCATGTAGCCGGTTGAGTAAATGTGGATTAGCATCCCCACGCCGGTGACGAACAGCAGCCAGATGGCAGAGAGTGGATCGAGAAGGAAACCGGCATCGGCGTGAAAAGGCGCAGGCGAGCCGTCTTTCTTGACAAAATTCAGATGGCCGGTGTCGGTGCCAAGCCAGGTATAAAGAATTTTTTCGTAGGGTTTGCCGGGATTGTCGTGCGCGTATCCGGTGTACTGCCAAACCGCGCCGCAGGCCAACAGAAACGCCAACACCACCACGCCAACGCAGACTGCATCTACCGCCTGCTTCTGCAGCTTGCGCCCGAAAAAGAACATCATCGTCGCGCCGAATGCCGGCAGCAGTGGAATGAGCCAGATGTGATCGAGAAAAAACATGCTTCGTTGTTAGTCGTTGGTCGTTAGTGTTTAGTCATGGCCCGTAAATCACTGTCATCCTGAGAGGCCTTCAGGCCGCGAAGGATCTATGCATTTCTTAAATACATAGATTCTTCGCCGCGCTGCGCTCAGCGTCAGAATGACATCACCACTTCAACAAATCCACCTCGTCCACATTCACTGTCTCTTTATTGCGGAAAAAAGCAATAAGAATCCCGAGGCCGACTGCGGCTTCGGCAGCGGCATCGGTAATAACAAAAATCGCAAATATCTGGCCGTGCAAGCC
>DAIMDJ010000058.1:0-3868 GCA_036725905.1 Terriglobales bacterium | reverse complement strand
TTCAAATTCTCTTTTTTGCCATCACCACCGCCCCGATGATGGCAACCAACAACAGCAGCGATGCGATCTCGAAGGGAAACATGTAATCGCGATACAGAAGCAGCGCGATGCTCTGCGTGTTGTCGGTTTCCGGCAATTGCGCAAGTGTAGTTGGGAAAAGGCCCTTCCCTTTTGTATAAACCACTACGAACAGCACGCCCAGCGCCAGCGCGGCCGCGATTCCCACAATCCATTGCTTATTGAACTGCTCTTCTTTTTGTGAGCGCTCGATATTCACCAGCATGATGACGAACAGGAAAAGCACCATGATCCCGCCGGCGTAAAGAATAATTTGCACGCCGGCAACGAACGGAGCATAGAGCATCAGATAAAGTCCCGCCTGCCCCAGCAAGGCGAGAATCAGCGCCAGCGCGGAATGCACGGGGTTGCGGCGCGTGATGACCCCGATGCCACTGATTACCGTGAGCGCGGACAGAAAGTAAAAGAAAAATGTTGTGGCTACAGGCTGCATAATCTCAGATCACGTAGGCCCGGACGCCCTCGTCCGGGCACTCGCCGCCAAGCTCGCCGGGCGGGTGAGGGCACCCGCCCCTACGCGCATATTTATGACAACACCACTCCCAAAATTCCGGTCACAATCAGCACGCCCAATCCAATGGGCAGTAACACCTTCCATCCCACTCTCATCAACTGATCGAAGCGGTAGCGCGGAAACGTGCCGCGATACCAAATGTAGAGATACATGAAGCCGGCAACTTTAATTGCGAACCAATAAATATCCTGAATGCGATCGCGTACCGGCGGCATGAACAGAGCCAGACCGATCAGCCCCAGCACTGCGCCGAACCCAGCAAGCCCGATGGTCTGAACGCGGAAGTACGGATGTTTCGGCATGCGGATGGTGCTGTAGAACGTCATCAAAGCCAAAAGCACAAATGTGACGCCCGGGAACAGCGAGAACACCAAGTCCCACGTGTCGCCCGTGAGCCAGTGCGGGAACGGACGCATCCATCCGCCCAGCCAGAGCGTGACCGCGATCGATGAAACTGCGATCATCGCCGAGTACTCTGCCAGGAAGAATAATGACCAGCGGAAACCGGAATACTCGGTGTGGAATCCCGCAGTCAGCTCCGATTCCGCTTCTGGCAAATCGAATGGCGCGCGATTGGTTTCCGCGACCATGGCCACTGCGAAAACGAAAAACGCGATTAGTCCCAGCGGAAAAAATTTGAAGATGAACCAGGTCTGCTGCGCTTGCTGCGCCTGCACGATGCCGATCATGCTCAGCGTTCCCGTGCCCTCCGTATTAAGGCTTGTCATCAGGATCGCTGAAATCACGGCCAGGCCCATGGCGATTTCATAGGAAACCATCTGCGCGCTGGAACGCAAAGCGCCGATCAGGGGATAGTGCGAGTTCGAAGCCCACCCAGCGGTTACGATTCCCAAGACACTTAGCGACGAGACTCCCAGCATGAACAGCACGCCAATGTTCATGTCGGTGACGGCGTGGGTTGGACCAAAGGGAACGACGATAAACACCGTGAAAGAAGTAATCACCACGATGAGAGGAGCGATCCAGAAAACGATAGGATCAGCCTCGGCCGGCATGATGTCTTCTTTGATTAAGAGCTTGAGTGCATCTGCAATCGGCTGAAGCAGGCCATGCGGGCCTACCCGCATTGGACCAAGGCGTACCTGCATGTGAGCGAGAATTTTGCGCTCCAGCCAGTTCATCGCAATGACGGCAACAGACAGGCCGAGGAAAATCAGAAGAATGTAGATGAAGGCCCACAGAAAATTGCCGGCTTGCCCAGGAGTGGTATCGCTCTTGAGATATGAGGTGATGTAGTCGAGCATCAGCGATCCACCTCGCCGAGCACGATGTCGAGCGTGCCGATTACGGCAATCACGTCGGCGACCAATTGACCGCGGACCATCTGGTCTAAGGCTTGCAAATTAACAAACGATGGCGGCCGCACACGCACTCGATACGGCTGCGTAGAACCATCGCTCACGATGAAATATCCCAGCTCGCCTTTGGGAGCTTCAATGGAGTGGTAGATCTCGCCCACCGGCGGCTTCATGACTTTGGGCACTTTGGCCATGATCGGGCCGTCGGGAATTTTCCCAACCGCTTGCTCGATAATGCGGAGCGATTGGCGCATCTCCTGCATGCGGACAATGTACCGGTCGTAGGTATCGCCGTTCTGGCCGGTGGGAATTTCGAAGTCGAAATCTGAGTAAGCAGCGTACGGCTGCGCTTTGCGCAAATCCCATTTCACGCCGCTGGCGCGCAGCACCGGGCCGGTCACGCCGAGCGCCCTGCAATCTGCCGCCGAGAGGAACCCCACGCCTCTGGTGCGCTCCACCCAGATGCGATTCGTGGTCAGCAGCTCTTCATATTCATCAATTTTCGGCGTGACGAACTTCAGAAACTTCTTTACGTCCTCCTCGAATCCCTCGTACGTTTCGTACTGGCATCCGCCGATGCGGAAAGCATGAGTGGTCAGGCGCGCGCCGCAATATTTTTCGAAAATTTTGAGGATCTCTTCCCGATCGCGAAAAGTATAGAAAAGCGGCGTAATAGCGCCGATGTCGAGCGCATGCGTCCCCAGCCAGAGCATGTGGCTGGCCAGCCGATTCAGCTCGGTGAGAATTACGCGGATGTATTTCGCGCGCGCAGGAGCTTCAACGTTCAGCAGTTTTTCAACGGCCTCGCAATAACCTAATCCATTCGACACCGCGGCGACATAGTCCATGCGGTCGACGTATGGATTGAACATCGTATAGGTGCGGTTTTCGGCGATCTTCTCTACCCCGCGGTGCAGATAACCGATGACGCATTCCGTGCCGAGAACTTTTTCGCCATCCAACTTCAAAATGACGCGCAGCACGCCGTGAGTGGCCGGATGCTGCGGGCCCATATTGATAATGAGCTCGTTGGAATCGAGAAAGGTCTTGTCGGCCTGCTCCAGTTCCAAAGGCGAGCTGCGATCCGTCATTGGCCGCTCTCGATCCCCAGGTTAATCTGCACCCACTCGTTGTCTTGTTGAATAATGCCGTAATCCTTGCGCAGCGGATGGCCTTTCCAACCGTCGGGCAGCAGAATGCGTTTCAGATCGGGATGTCCCTCGAAGCGAATCCCGAACATGTCATAGACTTCGCGCTCCAGCCAGTTGGCTGCCGGCCAGATCGGGACCGAGCTGGACACGATCTCTCCATCCGCGATCATGGTCTTCACCCGAATCCGCTCGTTGCGCGCGAAGGAGTAGAGAATCCAGATGACGTCGAACTGTTTTTCGCGTTGCGGATAATGGACGGCGGTAACGTCTACGCAATAATCGAACTGCTCCTGATCGCGCAGAACCTGCAGGAACTCCGGGATTAGAGACGGATCCACCACCATGCAGTTCTGCCCGAGATAAGTGCTGGCCTCGCGGATTCCGGAGCCATACTGCCTTTTAAGAGTGGCTACCAAGGCAGAATTCCATGGCTCGGGCGTCGGCCCCGTTGGCTTCGCTGGAACCGCCGGCGCATGTGGCGCAGCGGCTTTGGGCGGGGCTCCTGGCGCACCGGGGGTGGCAGGAGCGGTTGGATCTCCGGGTTTTTTCGCAGGAACCGGTTCGACCGAAGGAGGAGTCGGTTTTCCCGCTGAGTCTTTGGGTTCGCCATTCGGCGGCGGGGTTGGGGCTTTGGTCTCCTCGGACATGGTTGCGGGGGAACAAACCTCCGGCGGCACACACTCTTACAAGGAACGTTAACTTCTAACAGCTTGCAAACAGGGTGTCAATGATGGGGGCCCGCCACAATCAGCTGTTGAACCACATTAAAACTGTCCCCTTGAGACCACATTAGAAATGACCCCTTT
>DAIMDJ010000057.1:0-10345 GCA_036725905.1 Terriglobales bacterium | reverse complement strand
CTTTTCCATTGGATGATTGGACGCCGGCTCCAGGACCTTGGTATGACCGAGCTGGCCGAAAAACATTTCCAGCGCGTTAATCAGCTGGACCCGGGAGTGACCCGCTGAAGCGAGCGCTGGTCAAAGGTGGAACGCGTTGTCCTCAACGCGTTGGCAACGTCACTGCGGCTCCATTGGCTTTCGATCGGACGTTGGGCGAATAACACACCGTTCATCAGTTAGCGTTGATCACGATCTCCTAACGCTATGGCGTCGGGCGCCGCCCGGGAGTTGGTCGCGGCCGCGGTGTGGGACTCGGACGAACCACCTCAAACTGCGTCATCATTCCGTCGTCCTCGTGCTCCATCATATGGCAATGAAGCATGTACATGCCGAGGTGATCGGTGAACTTCAGCTTGACCTCCAAAGTTTCACCGGCGGCGAGGTACCAGGTTTCCTTCATGGTATCGTATGGGTAACATGGTCCTCCGTTGCGGCTCAGGCATTGCTGAGAAACATCATGGATGTGCACGGTACGGGGTTGGCCGGTTGGGTTTGTGAAAACCCACTTCTCCGTAGTGCCAAGGGCAGGCCGCGCGTCAACTCGATTGAGATCGAACCTTAGGCCATTGATCGTCCAGTGGCCTGCCGTATGATCAAAGCTCCAGTTGCGCGTCACGGTGGGCTCACCGATATCCGGCAACGCGCGCAACGTAGGCGGAATCGTGCTGTCGTCGACGAGATGCTGAGTGACTCGGAACTGAAGCAGTTGCAGACTCGTGAGCGTGTCCGTGAGATAAAGGTTCTGCCCTAGTTTCCCAGCGAAATCGACAACGACATCCAAACGTTCGGCCGGCCCTATTCGCATCCCGGTTCGGTCCACCGGCGTGGGTAATAGGCCGCTCTCCGTCCCAATTTGTGTAAAGATGTCGCCTGTGCTCAGCGCAAGGTTGTAGGTACGATGGTTAGACGCGTTTAAGATTCGAAGGCGATATTTGCGGTCGCCCACCTCGAGATATGGCTGGTAAACACCGTTAATAAGGATCTTGGCGCCAGTCACGCCATTCGGGTCAAACATGTATGGGATTTGGTTGTTCTTGTCGAATTGCCTGTCGGCGATTGCTAGCGGGAGGTCGAAGGCACCGGTAGGAAGCGTTGGCGGATCGGCCGGATCATCGATGATGTACATACCGGTGAGACCCATCCATACATTGCGAGCCGTAACATCCATGCGGTGGTCGTGGTAAAACTGCATCTTACCTCGCTGGTTGCCGCCTCCTTCAAGGCCATCGTAAATATAGGTGCGCGATCCTCCCGTCGGGATGAGAAAACTGTCTGGTTGGCCATCATTCACCGAGGACGAGTGGTTGCCGTGGTTATGCACCGTTAATGCGCCGGCGGCTGGATCAAGGTTATTAGTAAATGTGACGTTAGTCATCTGACCGGTTGGTCTGCGAATTGTTATTCCAGGATATGTTCCGCCATAGGTCCACATGTTAGTGCAGGGCCCATCTAATATCTGCACGCACCGTTGGTCGATACCGATCGACACGTTTGCCTCCGTTGCGACGGGCGGAAACAGCAACGGATGCGAGAAAGGTGTCGGCGAGGCTGTTGGTGTGGGTGTTATTGAGGGGGTAGGTGTTGGCGTAGGCGTTGCGGTTGGCGAAGCCGTCGGAGTCGGGCTTGGAATTGATGTCGTGTATTGGATAGCCAGCGCCGGGGGGATGGCGCTCTCTCGAGTGTCGAACCGCTTCGCCGTCGCACTGCCAGACTCGTCGCCTCGCACCAGCCAGCCGAAGTTAATGGTCGAATTATCCAGCCACGACTGCACATCGGCAACCATCTGCGCCGAACTCCAGGTGTAAGAGCCAATCGCGCCGACCGACTGGCTCGCGCTCACCGTGCCGAAAAAGTCCCCGCCTTCCGTCGTCCAAAAATGGTATCGAAGAAGCGATGGCGCCACGTGGCATCGTTGGGAGTGGCGGGCGCTCCCGTGCCTTCTTCTCCAGATGCCTGAGATGTTCCTTCTTCCCAGTCAGCGAGCAGCCTGTGTAGCTCGACGGTTCTAGCAGTATTAGAAGGTGTTTTCGACATGTTCAGGGTCAGCGTGACGCTCGTGATTGTCGAGCCTGCCGGAACGTTTCCGGTTATGTCGAACGCGAGTACACCGCGGCGGAGTTCGCCCACGGCGGTCTCGCCCGTGAAGAAGTGGTTGCCGAGGGCATTGCTGAGGTCACCATCCGCAGGAACGTACTCGTAGAGCGTGTTGTCCTTACTGGGGTTGATATTGATAGTTTCCGCGATAGCGAACCCGGGAGCGATGCCGCCAAGTGTGGCCGCGAACATAAGTGCGGGACAAGGCCTAGGAATGTGTACAGGTCGTGTATTCATTAGGATTCAAGAGCCTTTGAGCCCTTTGCGATTAATCAACTGCGCGTCCCTTGCGTGGTTCTAATCAACCAGCGGCAATGCAGATTATGCCGCCGGAAGCAGTGCGAACAACCGTAACAAAAAGAGTAACGGATGAGAAAAAGCGGAAGGCGTGGGACGAAGATGCGGCGTCGGGCGTGGCCTCGGTGTAACTCTCGTATATTGGATGGTCAGCACAGGCTGGCTGGCGCTCTCTCGGGTATCGAACCGTTTCGCAGTCGCGATCTCCGATTCGTCTCCCAGCACCAGCCAGCCGAAGTTACTGGCCGGATCATTCAGCCACGACTGCACGTCGGCGACCATCTGTGACGAACTCCACGTGTACATTCCAATTGCGCCAACCGACTGGGTTGCGCTCACCGTGGCTGAAAAGTCTCCGCCTTCGGTCGTCCAAAAAACCGTGTCGAAGAAACGGTGTCGCCATGTGGCATCGTTGGTCGTGGCCGGCGCTCCGTCGCCTTCTTCTCCAGGTGCCACGGACGTACCTTCTCCCCAGTCTGCGAGCAGCTTGTGCAGCTCGACATTTCGAGGAGTATCTGAAGCCGTTCTCGACGTGTTCAGACTCAACGTGACCCCTAGAATCGTTGAGCCTGGAGGGATGCTTCCAGCGATGTCGAAGGCAAGCACGCCCCGGCGGAGTTCGCCCATGGCTGTCTCGCCGGCAAAGAAGTGGTTGCCAAGCGCATTGCTGCGGTCGCCCTCTGCGGGATCGAATTCGTAGAGCGTGTTGTCCTTGATGGGATGGATATTGATAATGGTCGCGCTCGCTAAACCGGGACCGATGCCGCTAAGCGCGGTCGCGATTACAAGTGGAAGGATAATTTTAGGGAAGTTTGCGGGTTGAGTATTCATTTAGTTTTCAAAACCGTTTGGATGATACTTTAAAAACTGAAACGCTGAAAAGGCGAAACTCTTGCTCTTTGTTCGCAAACATCCAACGCCGAATTCCGATAACTGCCAAATCCGTTTGATCCAACCGGCGCGGAAGCGCCTCAACACAGCGAGGCGGCTACAACTATCCCTTTACTCGTGCCCTGCTAGATCATCGCTATGGAGTCGGGCGAGGACGTGGAGTGGGGCGAGGCCTCGGTGTCTGGGGTACCTCTCAGCGTTGGAGTAGGCCGCGGGGTTGAAGTTGGCGTAGCCGTAGGTTTCGCAGTTACAAGGAAAATTGCGCAGCCGGCTATCGGCCATCAACTATCGACTCAGCTATCAGCTTTCCGCAATCAGGGTCTGGGATGCGGAGTTGGACGAGCCCTGGGGATTGGCGTAGGCCGTGGCGTTGCAGTTGGCGTAGGTGTGGCTGTGGCTGTAGCAGTCGGTGTAGGTGTTGCCGTCGCAGTCGGTGTTGGCGTTGGCGATGGTGCCGGAACGTCCCCGGGGGCTTGGATTAAAACCCCAATTGGCGAGCCGGTCTTAAAAAAGCCTACTGTTGCATCTGTAGGGTTTGGCGGGTGGTCGGCATCAAACCGGAAATTGTAAAGCGTGCCGAAGCGAATCGCATTGGCGTTTTGATTCTGCGCAAAAGTTTCGCAGTTCCAAGTGATGGAGCTGTCGCCGGGCTGGTATTCATTGCTCCAGGGCGCGCTGCTATAGCCTTGGTTGTTAAACGTGCCGTCGTTTGACCATCCCGGTTCTTGAGGCGGCGCGTGAAACCCGATGTTACTGATGTTGACTCCAGGTCCTATGGGCACGGTGAAGGATTGAATCCCGCGATCGAGGTTCTGGTTATAGAGCGCATACTCATAGTGCCAGACTCCAGCCGACGGGCCGGTTACTTTGTAGCACATGAACCAGATCCCGTCGTTTCCAGGGTCGGGCTGCACCTGATTTACTGTGGCACCGGTCCAAGCCATAATAGCAGGCTGCATTCGCACTGTGGCGAGCAGGGGGGAAAATGTGAAAGTGGTAGTGCCGCTCACGCTGTACTTACGATAGGAAGCATTGTTATACATGTTGCATTGTCCGGGATGTGACTGACACCACGTGTATTCACTTGGGGCGATGTATTGTGCTTCGGCGAAATAAGTGGCGCCTGTATTGAGTGTTGTGTTCAGATCATTGGCCTCCACCCGGATGCGGTGCGATACGCCGTCGTGGTTATGGCCGCTGTGGTCATTGGCGTTCGATGGGAAGGAGCCTGTGAACGGGTTCACCCATGCGCGTGAGCCGATCCCTTCTTGGCCTCCATTTAGGTCCGCGCTGTACGGGTCGGAGCATCCCGGGCAAAGATGGCTGCCTGTTTCGCAACCGTTGGTGTTGCAGCTAAAGCAGTCCCTGTCTTCCAATGCGAAAAAGGCATGTTTCATCCAGGAATGGCCGATCTGTTCAAAGCGGTCGTTGTTGTTAGCTCCACCGCTCATCCGATAGAAATTTTGCGGGATGACTGGGTGATCAGTATTTGGCAATTGAAGCCAATCGACCGGTTGATCGCCGTTGTTGCAGGAAGTCGTTGCCACTGCAAGGCCGACTTGGGTCCCGGCACTTCCTTGTTGGTTCATGTTGGGCAGATCGCCGACGATTATATCAGGACCCGCCACGAGTGTTGGCGCTTCTGCACCGGCTTCACGTTGCATGGGTGGCATGACCACTGATTGCGGTTGACCATTAGCAAGCTGCGTGACCTCGATCGGTTGCATCGCCGCGCCGACGGAGATTTTTCCAACGACCGAACCTGCATCCGATGGTCTGCCAAGCGCGTTGGCAAACTCTTTTGAAACGAGAAGCCGTCCGTCTGTTATACTTAATGCCTGCGCGTTGGCATCGTAATCGTACTGGTGTCCTTCAACATTAAAAAAGGTGAATCCCGTGTTGCTGTCGCGCACGGCGAGATCGAACGCTTCGCCCGTCGGAAGTTTCTCGACGACGAGCTGCTTGAGAGACGCGCCTAAAGCCGCAGGCAGATTACTGTAGCCGGGGGCGTCGAACCCGGCCGAAGAAGTGTTCTGTGGAATAAGCGCCATCGATCCTGGCACGGGACCGCGCAACTGATCGTTAAAAATCAAAATGGGAAAGAATGAATCAGCCGCTACGGCGAATTGCAGTGTGACAGGTCTTGCCACCAGTGAACTGCTTCCATTCAACCCGTTGAGATCGAGATCCATTGTGACGTTCCCGCTCTTCACAATCATCTTTTGAAGTGTGCCGGTCCCGCCTTGGTCGAGACTTCCACCCTCCGTAGCAGAGCTACTGCGGAGGACGGGACGGCCGGCAGGCTGGCTTTCCGAAGTGTTTTGTTTGAGTTGGGCCTTGGCCGCCGTAGCCGTGGCGGAGGCGGCTGCGTAGTTTCCAAGGAGCACGAGCAAGGAGAATGTGAAAGCAAGCAGGGTTTTCTTTAACATTGTTTTATCCTCCGATTTTTTGCGCCTGAACCCGAGCGACGAGCTTTCGGGCAAGCTAAACTTCTAGCTTGTCTCATGCGCGGCCCGCGCAAGCCAAGAGAAAAATTTGAAAACTTCGGCGCGTGTACGATTGCGGCCTACAAATCACCAGTTTCTCACAGGCGAGGATGCAGTGGAATGACGAAGCACGAATGACCAATGACGAAGGAGTGACGAACTGGTCAAGGCTTCCGATTCTTACTCTTGCTCATGCTCAGGAACTATATTTATGTCGCACCTAACGGCGCCGCCATATTCTTGAGCATCGGCGAGGTAAAAGCAAAGCTCTTCGACAGAGCCAATCTGATCTGGGTTGAGCGCATAAGAGAAAGTCCGCGATGGCGAGACGTCATCGGCAGCACGCGAGGGCGCGTGCGCTACCCAGTCTTCCCTTCCACCAGCGCTGCGGCTTCCTTGTCGAGCGCGGCGTAATCCGGTTTGCGCGGTTGCAAATAAAATTCGTCGATGACAATCTGGACCAGCGCCGCTGCCGGAACGGCAAGAAAAACTCCCAGCAACCCAAACATGGTGGCGGTCGCCAGAGTAAAGAACAAAATGTTCACTGGGTGCAATCGCATCTCTTTGCCGAGCACGCCCGGCACAAGAACGTTCAGCTCGACCTGGTAAACAAGCACGATTACCCCGAGGGCGAGCCAGAATTTTGTCGCACCCAGGCTTAACGCGACGAGCAGAATGGGAATGGCGACAAGAAACGCGCCGATGTTTGGAAGAAATTCTCCGAGAAAAGCGAACACGCCGAAGATCAGCGCGGGTTGCACGCCTATCAGCCAAAGCAACACGCCGATGGAGAATCCGGTAATAACACCATTGATAGCGACGCCACGCGCCCAGGCGGTCATTTGTCGCATCAGCCGGGCGAGGGTGCGATGCGCTTGAGCGCGGTAACGATCGGGCGCGAGCGCCAGATACGCGGCTACGAGCGGGCGCGGGCTAGCCAGCACAAAGACAAGCAACAGAACTGCGAACACAAAGCTGGCCACGCCACCGACCAGACCAAGTGTCGATCTTAACAAGATGTTCCCGACTGTTCCAGCTGCCGCGCCGACTTTCCCTGCGATTTCATCGGTGCGCGGCAATGCCTGCCGGACAGATGGATAATTTTTTGTAAGTGATTCGATGCGACCGCGAACACCTTGCCAGACTCCTGGCGCGTTGCGCACCAGCTCCTGACTTTGCCTGGCTAGGGGCGGAATGGCAAAGACGATGATTGTGGTCGTAACGGTTAGCAGCGCAAGCACAATCAGGATCACGCCGACAAAGCGAGGTACGTGATGTTTCTGCAACCAGGCCACGATCGGGTTCAGGACCATGGCCAGAAGAAAAACGAGCGCGAACAGCAGTATCACCGGTTCCAGCGCGCGCACGACCAACCAGGCGACGATCAGCAGAAAAACCAGCCACACAATCCGCCAGGCGTCGTGATAACTCAGCGGCGCATGCTGATCCTCGTGATCGGATTCTTTCATGACCAAGGGAGCGCCGGCTTTCCAGCCTATGCGTTCCCTAGTTTCTTTTAATCACGAATGAACCGAATGGATACTAATTTTTGTAATGTGTCTCTTCCAGAGGTGATTGTTAGGCTTTATTCCTGTTGATTCGTGTCAATTCGTGGTTTTTCTAGCTTGTGCCCCACTGTGCTATCATCGCGGCGTTGGACGAGGGTGTGGGGCTGGGCGCGGCCTTGGCGTGACTCTTGGTGTAGAAGTAGGTGTAGGTGTTACCGTTGGAGTCGGAGTAGGCGTTGGACCAGATTGCGCGCAGTATCTACCGCCACTGTTCAAGTAACTCCCATTAGATCCACCCCAGACGATCATTTCACTCCCAGTCCATACTGCGGTGTGGTTAGCACGACCAATAGGTGCATTGGTCGTGCCGGTCGCTGTCCAACTGTTTGTGCTGAGCGCATATCTGCCCCCGGTGTTCAATACGCCGATCGAGTCATTGTACCCAGCCCAAATGATCATTTCGCCGCCACTCCACACGGCTGTGTGAGAGCCTCGACCAACAGGCGTGTTTGTCATACTGGTGGCAGTCCAACCGTTAGTGGTGGGATCATACCGACCGCCGCTGTTCGAGAAGCTGCCATCGTACCCACCCCAAATGATCATTTCATTGCCGGTCCAGACCGCAGTGTGAGATTTTCGCGCCGAGGCTGCGTTGGCGGTACTGGTAGCCAGCCAGCTATCCGCGTCCGGGTTGTATCTACCACCAGTGTTAGCCAAGATGCCGCCCACGAGTTCCCCGCCCCACACAATCATTTCGCTGCCTGCCCACACTGCGGTGTGACTGATTCGCCCCTCAGGTGCGTTGGTCGTCGTCGTAGCCGTCCAACTATCCGTGTTAGGGTTGTATCTGCCGCCGGTGTTTTGAAAGCCAGTGCCACCCCAGATGATCATTTCGCTACCCGTCCATACTGCGGTCTGGGCAGCTCGACCCAGAGGTGCGTTGATGGTGCTCGTCGGTATCCAACCGTTCGTAGCAGGATTGTACCTGGCACCGGTATTTGCGAGGGTGCCGTCGTGCCCACCCCAAACTATCATCTCGCTGCCAGTCCACACTGCCGTGTGAGCGATTCGGGGAGTAGGCGCGTCAGTGGTACTGGTGGTCATCCAGCTGTCCGTGGCGGGATTGTATCTCCCGCCTGTGTTCAAATAGTTGAGCGAGTCATCAATGCCGCCCCACACGATCATTTCGCTGCCAGTCCATATTGCCGTGTGCTCGATTCGCGCCAAGGGTGCATTGATCACGCTGGTAGCTGCCCAAGTATCATCAGTACATCCGTCGGCCGGATCCGATATTGTTGGGAGCCTGTAACTGACGGTAGCAGCTCCAATCTGGTTATAGGTTTGGCTGGTCTGTTTCACTTGGTTGGCGAGGGAGTCCGCTAACAATCGCTCCGCGAGCTCTGGTCTCGCCAGGCATTCGGCGATGACAAAAGGATCATTCCCGAGCGCTTCAAAGAGTTCATGCAAGACCTCGGGCTGTTTGGTGTGCTTTGCCATTCGATCCATCTCAGCTTGCAGCTGCTCAGCAGTGATAGGGCGTTGCCAGTAATCCTCCAAGGCTTGGGAATTGTGCAGATAATCCGCCACTTTCTTTTCCAGTTGTGCCTGAGACATCACCGCATCGAGCGATGGCTTGGGATCAGGGCGCTCCCCGCGATCGCGGGGCCAGATACGGTGACGCCAGTACACGTCTTCGATTGCGCGTTGATAAGACACACGTTCTTCGAAGGTAAGTCCCGCAGCCGCGGGATTCGAAGGCGCCTGGGGATGGAGGAACGCCAGTCCCGATCGAATCGGGATCAGAATGAAACAAGCTGTCGCTGCGCAAAGGAGGAGACCAACTAGGACGCGCGAATTAAGGAAGCCGGATGAGGAGGTTGATTTCTTTTGCATGGCAAGTGGCCGATATGGGGTGCTCCTCGTAGCTGCACGCGGGATGGGTGTCAATGTTCTTTATGTTAACCACGAATGAACACTAATGGGCACGAATGAAAACAATCCGATGTCACTGACGAATAGCCGCCCACTAAACATCCGAAAAGCCGCGATAAAAATTCTACAGCCGGAAGGCGCAAACCCTTTTTTCGTTTCTTTAGCTTATTTCGTGGGCCGATCTGCTTGTCTTTCTTATTTGTGTTGATTCGTGTTAATTCGTGGTTTTCTGGTTAAATTGTCTAACCATGTCGTTTAATAAGTTTGGACTTTCGCCTGAAGTAGTGCGCGGGACGCAGGCGATGGGCTTTGTCGAGCCAACGCCTATTCAGCTTCGCGCGTTCCCAATTGTCCTTGCCGGAAAAGATTTAATCGGGACCGCGCAGACTGGCACCGGTAAGACGGCGGCGTTTGCTCTTCCCATTCTGACGTTGCTCGCAAAGCACGGCACGTTCCGGTGTCTCGTGCTCGAGCCAACGCGGGAACTGGCCGCGCAAGTTGAAACGGCGTTTCGCGATTATGGGCGATTCACAGATTTGCAAGTCGCGCTCGTGCATGGTGGCGTCGGTTACGGGAAACAACGCGAGGAACTCAAGCGTGGCGTGGACATTCTTGCTGCCACGCCTGGACGCCTGCTCGATCTGCTGGAACAACGCGCGACCACGTTGAAGTCCGTAAACATTCTCGTACTCGACGAGGTAGACCGGATGCTGGACATGGGTTTTCTCCCGGACGTGCGCCGGATCGTTGAGAAAATCTCGACCGACCGACAGACCCTTCTTTTCTCAGCCACGTTGCCGCCGGAGATCGAACGTCTGGCTGCGTGGGTGTTGCGTGATCCTACTCTGGTGGAAATCGGCGTGCGCCGGTCGCCGGCGGAAACCGTCACCCATGCCGTATATCCGGTGGCCGCCGAGCAAAAGTTCGACCTGCTCATGGCTTTGCTCGAAAGGACGAATTTCGACAGCGCGCTGATTTTCTGCCGGACCAAGTACGGCGCTGATCGCATCGCGCACCAATTGAAGCAGGGGAAGCACGCCGTTGCGGTATTGCATTCGAACCGGACGCAGCGGGAACGGATCGAAGCGCTCGAAG
>DAIMDJ010000056.1:8809-10360 GCA_036725905.1 Terriglobales bacterium | reverse complement strand
GCGGTCGAAGCGGCACGGTTTCTAAATCAACAAGGCGCGCAGATGCTGGTGGTGGCCTGCAACACCGCCACCGCTCTGGCCCTGGACAAGATCACACAGGCGGTAAGCATTCCTGTGATTGGCGTGGTGGAACCAGGAGCTCAGCGTGCCGCGGCGGCCAGCCAGAATCGGAAGGCCATTGTGATCGGGACAGAAGCAACAATCAGCAGTCATGCTTATATGAGGGCACTCCAGAATCTCGGGGTAGAGGCGAGAGAGAAGGCTTGTCCGCTACTCGTGCCTCTGG
Source organism: Terriglobales bacterium (assembly GCA_036725905.1). Taxonomy (GTDB): domain Bacteria; phylum Acidobacteriota; class Terriglobia; order Terriglobales; family Acidobacteriaceae; genus QIAB01. The sequence goes on along the minus strand of DAIMDJ010000056.1, from coordinate 10,074 downwards.
TCGAAGAAGGCTGGATCCAGCACCCGGTCACGGAACAAGTTGCCCGCGTTTACCTGCGCGAGGCCTTTGCCGATGGATTCGAGTCTGCTGACGTTCTCGTTCTGGGTTGCACTCATTATCCCCTGATCAAACCGCTGCTGCGACGTTTAGCGCCACCGCATGTGAGCGTTGTTGATTCGGCGGAATCGACGGCGCAGGTGGTGAAGGGTCTGCGACCCCAAAGTAGTTCGCAAAGCGAAAAGCATGGCTCACCTTCCCTGAAATTCTTCGCCACAGATTCGGTGGAAAAATTTCAGAGGTTGGGAGAGCGTTTCCTGGATCGACCGATCAAAGATGTTGAGCATGTCGATCTGAGAGAATAGCGGGCTGCCCTCAGCGGCAGCTTGTATTTTCGGGTGGAGTAATCGAGCACGGTATTTGACTCGTGACCTTTTCTTCGATTTTGCGGACTTTCTCCGGCGCATGCTTGCGGAAAATGCGCCGGATGTCGGGCCAGAATTCTCTCAAGATATTTGAAGTAGCGTCCGATCCCAAGGCGCCGGCGAAACGATTCATTGTGTCGCCGAGGCTGCGCTCGTGCCGTGGGTAGTAGGCGTTCTGCAACGAGCTGGTAAACAATGCTCCCAAAAATTCTGAAGTATTGAATGTCTCATCGCCATCATCATCGCGCGTCACCAGCACGCGGGTAGCGGCATACCAGCCACGAGGAAAGAATCCTTTCTTCTGGGAATGAAAATAGCGGGGATCCTGGTGCAACACGGTGGAGAGCAGAAAAGTTTGAATGAAGCGCCGGGATTCGGTGTCGGCCAAGGTTGCGCCGAAACGCTTACCCCAGCCCTCCATGCCACCACCGTATTCCGGCCATTGTGCCCACATTTGCGCCCAGGTTGCTTCCGCTGCGGCCGAAGCGAAAGTGTAGGGCGAATAGGTCCGCTGCAGAAATAGATTGAACTTCTGATGTCCTGAGAGTGGCTCGTAGGCCGAAGGCGCGTCTGGAAGCGGGGGTTGCGAGTTGGCTGGCAAGGCTGCCGAGGCTGGATCGGGATGGGATGACGACTGCGCAAGGGCCAGCGAAACGACCAGCATAACGTAGATCACTAAGAAAGCCAGCTTCACCCTTTGGGGCGCCCTCCAAGGCCGCGTCTCTAGGACGTCAGTTGCTGGTCAGAGTTTGCATGCGAGGGCTGAATTCGCGTCTGCGCTGACCAACGTGAGATCGTTTTATCGATGAAAATGGGGACTTAGAGGGGGCTAAGCGGTTGTAT
>DAIMDJ010000056.1:1364-8709 GCA_036725905.1 Terriglobales bacterium | reverse complement strand
GTGAGATCGTTTTATCGATGAAAATGGGGACTTAGAGGGGGCTAAGCGGTTGTATCTGAATCGACTGTGGGAAGCTTTGGCGCTGATTGTGTCTTTGGAACTCTCGTTCCCGGAGCCAGTGCTCCGGAAATAGCGCGTCATACGCTCGTCGCGGGCCAGAGCTAAACCACGAAGGGCACAAAGGTACACGAAGGAATTTTAACCGCAGTCATCAGTTAACGAATCAACGCGTTTTGCCATGTGCTTGTCCTCTCTCTTTTGCTTTCACGGCAACATAGGCCTCCAAGGCATCGAGGCGACTTTCCCAGAACTGCCGATATTGCTCAAGCCACACATTGGCCTGCCGGAGCGCGCCCGGCCGAAGGCGGCATACATGCTCTCTACCTCTGATCTCGCGATGTACAAGGCCGGCGCGCTCCAGCACCATCATGTGCTTCGAAACTGCGTTGAAGGAGACTGGGAAGGGCCGCGCGATCTGGCTAATCGTGGCCGGCCTTCGCGCAAGAATCTGCACGATCGCGCGCCGTGTTGGATCAGCGATTGCCGCAAAGACATCGCCCAGATGATCCCGATGACGATCAACCATATGGTTGAACATTAACGATGCCAACCGGCAATGTCAACAAATTTTGGTCGAGACACTCATACCAGAAGTTAGGGGGGAGGCGCCTTCAAGAGAGAAGTGCCGGTACAAATAGGAAAGGCCGTGACATTGGTTATGCTCCAGCCACCAGCTCCTGCGAGGAAGCCAACAGCGTGGACGCATGCACCATCACGGCCCTCGATGTAATCACTGCTTTCGCAGTTCCAAACCCCAACGGCTCCTCGCAGAGTCCGTCGGTTTTTTCGGGTCTGGTCGCTCTTCAGGTTGCCCTGCCAAGCGGATCACCCAGCCTACTTCGGTCTGACTAAATTTTAATTTGAGTCAAACCTTTCAGCCGTCGACGGAGGGCAAGTTAAATGCTTCTGCACAAAATGTCAACGCCCCTTTTCGGTGCAAACTGCACAAAAAAATGTCGCGAAGCAGACTCTGCATTCTATTGAGCAACTTGGAGTTGCAGAGCTGCATCTGTGATGTGCCCGCTTTTCCACAGCTTCTTCCACAATTGGGAAAGCCGGGCGACAGTGGAAAACGAACCACAGAATACATCTTGACGCGGGCCGATAAGTGACGCACTCTTGGGCAAGACGGAACTCTGAATGTTAGCGTTGGTGGCTTACGTCGACGGTGGGTCGCTGGGAAATCCGGGACCGGCGGGTATTGGGGTCGTCATTGATGGTGGTCTCGATGGCACGATACGTATCGCGAAACCGATCGGACGGCAGGACAACAACGTCGCCGAATATTTCGCCCTGCTGGAGGCGCTGCAGTGTGCCGTGACTCTCAAAGCCAAGAAACTACACGTTTACTCTGATTCGGAGGTTGTTGTCCGTCAGATGAAAGGCGAATATTCGTGCCGCAGCCCGCGTCTCTATTCGCTGAATTGGATCTGCCGCAAGCTGGCCCGCTCCCTGCACTTCTCCATCTCCCACATTCACCGTGAGCACAACGCCGAGGCCAACCATCTGGCCAGCTCGGCTGTGCGGAAGCGGCTAGTGCGCAAGTCAGCAGTATAAAACCTGGTCAACATCCTGCAGGATTCGCCAGCATTTCACTTAACAAAACTCAATCCATGGGGCACGAAGGCACGGAGAACATAAGCGTACATCATAACGATGACTCCTACGATTCCCCCGAGCGCAACCGAGTGCCACATCACAAAGCGAAAAATAAGCCCTTCATTACCCACTTGCTCGGTAGCTGCCGTTGCAATGGTGATCGATTGTGCATCCACCATTTTGCCCATCACGCCTCCGGCGCTGTTGGCCGCGCACATCAGAACCGGATCGATTCCGAGTTGCTGCGACGTGATTCGCTGCAAACTTCCGAAAAGCGCGTTCGATGATGTGTCGCTGCCAGTGAGCGCGACTCCAAGCCAGCCAAGGAATGTGCCAAAGAACGGATAGAGCCAGCCGGTGCGGGTGAAGGCCAATCCCAGCACCGCATCTAGTCCGGCATAGCGGGTGACGAATCCAAGTCCTAGCATAAAGGAGATGGCGATCACCGCCAACCGCATGCGCACCAGAGTGCGCCAAAAAACTCTGATTAGGCGAAGTGGACTCAGACCGAGGAATAAGCCGGCAACGATAGCTGCGAAAAAGCAGCCGGTGCCGGTCGCTGAGAGCCAATTAAAGTCATACCTGGCGCTTTCCGCAGTAGGTTTGTCGACCACCGGCGCGGCACGATAAACCGCATTGTGTAGATAGGGCACATCCCAGCCGGGAGGGCCGGGGCGCAGCTTTCCATCCGCGAGCCTCACCCTAAAAGCTGGCGTGGTCCCTTGATTCATGATCAGCTTGATTGATGGTAGGCCCCAGAGAAGGACAAACAGCGACAGAATCCCAAAAGGCATCCAGGCTTTCAGGATCTGGCTGGCCGTGTAGGATCGGACTTTGACGTAGCCATCGAATTTGTCCGCCGCCCACTTGCCTCCGAACTGATCCGCGATGCGTTCCGTGGGAGGCCGAAGAGGCGCTGCCTGCTCGTCATAATCAAAGCGCCAGATCTTCCTAGGTTTCCAGAGGCGGAGAAAAATAATGGTCGCGATAATCGAGACCACGCCGCCCATGATATCCACCAAGTTGCTGTCCACATGGTTCGACCAGACGAACTGCGTCAGCGCGAACGAAATGCCGACTACGAGTATGGCGGGAAGCACTTCAAAGGTTTCGCGCCAACCAACCATCGTTCGAACCAGCCAAAAAGGTACGATCACGGCTGTTACAGGCAGGATCCGGCCGATCATGGCATTCAGATCTGATTCCGGAAGGGCCGTGACCGCGGCGAGCGTATGGATGGGAGTGCCGATCGCGCCCCAGGCTACTGGCGCGGTGTTCGCAATCAAATTCAACGCAGCCGCATGAAAAGGTTTGAAACCAAGTCCGATCATGAAGGCGCCAGCGATGGCAACCGGAGCGCCGAATCCCGCTGCGCCTTCAATAAATGCTCCAAAACAAAATGCCACCAGCAGGACCTGCAAGCGGCGATCGGCGGTGATGCCGGCAACAGATTCTTTCATGATCTCGAATTGGCCGGTTTCGACCGAGATGTCATAAAGATAGACGGCCGCCAGCACGATCCAAGCTATCTTTAGCAATCCGAACGCAACACCGTACGCGAAGCTCATGGCAGCGAGCGTGAGCGGCATCCTGAAAAAGACAACCGCCACCAGGATTGCTGTCAGAGCTCCTGCACTCGCACACCAATGCGGCTTTATTTTTAAACCGGCGAGCAAGCCAAAGAGCACAAGGATGGGTAGGGCCGCTACTAACGTAGAGAGCCACCAATGGCCCAGCGGATCGTACACCTGAGTCCAGTGCATGGTTCAGATTTTGGCACGAATGATAGCAGGTGCATCTGAGAGGATTGAAATCGGGTAGAGAGGCAAAATTTCCTGGTGGAGCTACCCGCCGAATGCTGCCAGACGCGGCGGCTTTCGCGTGGTTCGCGTTTACTTTTTCTTCATTTCTGTTATTTTTCTCCTTCGCTGACCGGAATGGCTGTGCGTGCTCTCACCGCTCGACCGGCAACACTTGGGTTTTGGAGATAGCGTGGAGCAGGAGAAAGTAAATTGATAAACCGCCGGCAATGGTTCTACCGGGTGGGCTTAATTGCTAGCGCCGCCGCGCAATCGGGAAGCGCCAGTTTGGCCGCGGCTGAAGGGGTGGCGAAAACAGAACGCAAGCCGCTGGATCTATCGGAGTATGAGCCAAAAAGCATGCTGCATGTGCGCGAATCGCACGTAGAGCGTGCACGCTTTGCCGTAATCGATTTCCATACCCATATTTCCTTTTCCGCTAAGTCCGCGAAAGGCGTGGAACTGGCGCCTGAACGCAAGTACCTGGGCACTCCGCAAGAATTGCTGGCGGTAATGGATCGGAAGAACATCCGGGCAATGGTCAACCTTACTGGAGGCTATGAGCAAGGCTTAGCCGACGCTGTCCGGAGGTATGATCTCGCCTTCCCCGGGCGTTTCTATACTTTTACCGAGCCTTCGTACTCACGATTCACGGAGCCCGATTATCCGAAGCTTGAGGCTCAGGCAATCGAGCAGGCACATCGCAGTGGCGCCCGCGGTCTGAAGATTCTCAAAACTCTGGGCCTTTATCTTCGAGAGAACATTACATCGGGCACATTAGTAAAGATCGATGATCCCAGATTCGATCCCATGTGGGATACTTGCGGTGAACTACACATTCCGGTAGCAATTCACGTGTCCGATCCGGTTGCATTCTTCACTCCGACAGACCGTTTCAATGAACGCTACGAAGAACTCAACAACCACCCGGATTGGTCTTTTTACGGGGGTGATTTTCCGAGCAACGCAGAACTGCTCGAAGCCCGCAACCGCGTCATAGCGGGGCATCCCAAGACTCAGTTTGTGGTGTTGCACGTGGGCAACTTTTCCGAAAACCTTGAGAATGTTTCGATGAATCTCGACCGCTTTCCAAATATGAGCGTAGATATCGCTGCACGCATCGGCGAGCTGGGACGGCAACCGCGAACCGCAGCTAAATTTTTCGATAAATATCAGGATCGAATCCTATTCGCCACCGATGCGACTCCGCATGGCGACGAGTTTCCGCAACAGGTATTCAACGATAAGTTGTACGAAATTTACTACCGGTTTCTGGAAACTGACGACGAGTACTTCGATTACGCACCGGCGAAAATACCGCCTCAGGGCCGCTGGCGCATATATGGGATCAATCTGCCGGAACCGATTCTGCGCAAGGTGTACTACGAGAATGCTGCCCGGCACCTTCGGATTGCTACCTGATGCGAATCCACCACCTGCTTGCGGTTTTGCTGGTCGCTTGCGCACCGGCAGCTTGGGCGGAGGTACGAGTCTGGCAAGATACACTTACGCTGCCCGCCTACGAAGAAGGATTGCCTGACCCAAATCCGCCGTTCGATCAATTCGCCAGTACCCGCTTCAACTATCCTTATACCCTGCGAAACAACTTGACGAATCGCCGGATGGACCATAACTGGCGCGCCATCTATCTTGAAAATGAGTGCCTGAAATGTTCTGTACTTCCCGATATCGGCGGACACCTTTATACCTGCATAGACAAAATCTCCGGCAAGCCGATGTTCTACGCCAATCCGTCGATCAAGAAAGCTGACATTGGTTATCGCGGTGCGTGGGCGGCGTTCGGGATCGAATTCAATTTTCCGGTCTCTCACAATTGGGTTTCCATGTCGCCGGTAGATTTCGCTTTCGGGAAACATGCAGACGGCAGTGCCTCCGTTACGGTTGGAAACATCGATCGGGTCTATGGAATGCAATGGGCTGTCGAACTTGTTCTTCGCCCCAAGTCCGCCGTGCTTGAAGAGCGAGTGACACTCAGCAATCGTAGTGATGTAAGGCACCGCTTCTATTGGTGGAATAACGCCGGGGTTGAAGTATGGGATGACTCACGGATCGAGTATCCAACGCGTTTCGCTGCTAGTCACGGTTTTACGGAGGTTCAGCCCTGGCCTGTGGGTCGGGATGGCACGGACCTGAGTGTAATCCGCAATCAGACAAAAGGCCCGGTGTCGCTATTCGTTCATGGAAGCCGGGAGCCTTTTATGGGCGTATGGAATCCCAAGACCAACACGGGCACGGTACACTTCGCCGACTATTCTGAGCTTCCGGCAAAAAAGATATGGTCATGGGGCGTCGATGCTGATGGCTTGGATTGGCGTAAGGCACTGTCGGATAACAACAGCGCCTACGTCGAAGTGCAAGCAGGGCTATTTCGCAACCAGGAGACGTACGCATTTCTTCAACCGCGCCAGGCGATCCAGTTTTCTGAGTACTGGGTGCCGGTGCGGCAAATCGGTGGGATCTCACGCGCCAACCTTGCGGGCGTAGTCAGCCTTGCCCGCCGTTCAAACACGTTGGTGATCGGTTTCAACGCAAACCAGCCGACTCCGCAGGCTTCTATTGTCGTTACGGATGGAGACAATCGTCTGTTAGATGAAAGAGTCGATCTTCGACCGGATCAGACGTGGTCGCGCGAATTGCCGATCTCAAACCAAGGCCGGAAGTATACCTTCGAGCTTCGGAACTCTCGAGGCGCGACTCTGCTGCGCCAGAGAGAAGGCGAATACGATTGGACGCCGGAATCTGAAATTCTCGTGGGGCCGCAGCCCTCGTATCGTGTACCTCCAGAAAGGCAAACTGAAGACGATTGGCTGGAAGTCGGAAAGCAGGAAGAATTGAACGGAGAGATTCTTCTGGCACTTGGGACCAATAAAGAGGTGCTTTCAAAGTTCCCCAGCAGCTTTGCTGCGCAGAAATCGGCTGGGCGTTTGGCAGCAACCCTGCTCCGCTCTGACGAAGCAGCGAGGTTTCTCGAACCGGTCCATCGCCGGGATACATCGGACACCGAAATTTCCTATTACCTGGGCCTCGCGTATGACGGACTTGGCGACATCCGCCGCGCACAAGCCGCGTACGAAGAGGCGCTGCGCTTACCTCAATTTCGAGCCGCGGCGGCAGTGCATCTGGGTGAGTTGCTGGCGCGTGAAGGTGACCTGCCTAGCGCAGCGCGTTATCTTGCCGAAAGCCTCCGCGCTTCGCCAGACGATCTTCGTAGCGCGGAAGAGTTAGTTGCTCTGCAATATGCGGTTGGTGAAGCTCCGAAGGCACGGGCACTCGCGGAGGAATGGCTGGCACGTTTTCCACTAAGTTATTTTCTCCGGGAAGAAGTTGGCGATCCGGACTTGCGGCACCTCGCCAACGACGCCAACCGGGTATTGAACATTGCCGCGCAGTACATGCGCCTGGGTCTCTATCAGCGAGCTTTAGGGGTGCTCACTCGCGAATATCCGGCGGCGACACCCGACGAAAGTGAGCCCGGCGCTCTCGCCCCCCAGAATCACCCGATGGTCGCCTACTTCCGTGGTTATTGCAGAGAGAAACTGGGGCAGTCGGGTTCCGTCGATTACAGCGCTGCATCGAGACTTTCGACTGCCTATGTTTTCCCAAACAGCGCCGAGGAACTCACCGTGCTAAAAGCGGCACTGAAGGCGAATTCCGCAGATGCCACTGCTCACTATCTGCTAGGGACATTTTATTTCTCGCGCGGATTGGCTGATGCTGCACTCAGCGAGTGGGCTGAGGCTCGCAGATTTAACCCGCAGATTCCCGTCCTCGATGCGAGTACCGGTCTGGCTCTGCTCCGCGTCAAGAACGACCCGGAGCGCGCTCTCGCAGCTTTTCACGACGGGCTTCGTAGCGATCCAAATAAC
>DAIMDJ010000056.1:0-1264 GCA_036725905.1 Terriglobales bacterium | reverse complement strand
CGATAAAGGCCGAGCGCGTAGATGGCGGGCTTTCCTTCGGTTGAGAAGATGACCTGACGGATTCGCAGCAGCGGTTGGCCACGCGAGATGCCCAGAAGACTCGCGGTTCGAGGATCCGCAGCGGTGGCATCGATTTGTTCATCCGCATGGGCGAGCGAGAGTCCGTGATCGCGCTCCAGCAAAGAGAATAATGAGCCGCGTTCCAGGGGCGCTTTGGTGAGGTCGCCAAACTCATCAGCGGACAAATAGCAAGTTTCTACTGCAAACGGTTCGTTGGCGCCGTGTCGAACTCTCTCGATTTTCACCAAGCGGCTTTGCGCCGGCAAAGCCAGCCGCGCGGCAATTTCCTGTTCTCCATCAATAATGCCGCAGGATAAAACTTTGGAGCGCGCCGGAAGGCTGCGGCTGGCCATTTGCTCGCTGAAGCTCATCAGCTTGTTGAAATGAATTTTTGGCGCGGCAACAAAGGTGCCGGCACCAGGCCTGCGATCGACCAGGCCATCACGGGTGAGCACGGCCAGGGCATGCCGTGCTGTCATTAAACTGACTCTGTGGATTTTCGCCAGTTGCCGTTCTGAATCGACAGCATCGCCCGGCCTCAGTTGGCCGGATTCAATGCGCTTCAAAATTGCGGCCTGAATCCGCTGATATGCTGGCGTCCCGTTTCGACTCTCTGGCATGGAAACCTCGCGCACGTAGCCGCCCGGCAAAATCGAACGACTCCACGCCGATCTTGGGTCCGCTATAGCGCTTCAACAGCATCGTCCCTCGACAAGCCAGGCAAAACCATGCCTCGGCGAAGGGCCGATGCGCTATATATCTCTCCCGACTGGATACGGTAACCGCGCTGGGCAGGGTTTGTAAAGCAAAAACTCTGAGAAATCATTGGGAACGTGCTAGCATCGAGGGGAATTGCGTGCAGTTGGGGTTTCCCATCAGTGCCTAGCCGGGTGAATAAGTCTCAAAGCGAGTGTCTAAAAGCGAAGAACTCCAAAGCCACCCACCTGCTATATAGTGCGTGCTCGCGCAGCTCTAAAGAAAATTTTGCAAAAACATAATTTTTTTCTTGACGGTCTGTGCCGCTTTGCTATATAGCATTATCCCACTTGGCTCTGTGACTACTGTCCTGTCGTGGGGGAATGGTTCACAAGCGCCTTCCAGGAGGTTCTGTGATGCACCGGTCAATCAGCTTTGCCGTAGTCCTTCTGCTGTTCGTCGCTATTGTTGGCAGTCTCGCGCCGCTGTCAGCCCAGGAAATTACCGC
>DAIMDJ010000055.1:7354-10555 GCA_036725905.1 Terriglobales bacterium | reverse complement strand
AAAGCAGATTCCTCGCATCTCTTGGGAATGACAAAAACGTTAAGGCCCAGCTTGACGGGCGAGGACGCCCGTCCTCCACTGAAAAAACTATTAGTCTGCGGCGACGGAAGCTCGCCCCATGCCACCTTTCAGATCGGCCGCCAAAAGGCGATGGAACAAATGCTCTCCTGCCTCACGGCGCACGGAGAGTCTCCCCGCACCGTACGCGCGAGATTTTAGCCCGCGCTGCACCGCCTCGCAAATATCCAGATCCTCACGCTGGACGCGATCACAGACGGCAACACTCTGCTGGTTGTACTCGCGCTGAGCTTCACTCAGATCTGCAAGGAAAAAATCAAAAATCACATGGCAATGGTCGACGTCGACTGGGAGTACCAGGATCGTGTCCATGTAGCCTTCGTAGCAATCGATCATCAGATTTGGATACTGCCAGAAGTACCAGGCTCGATCGCCCTTGCGGGCCGCGCCGGTCGCGGCATCTCCATTGGAAGAAACCATGGGACTTGACTGCAGGCAATACCGATCCTCGTTCTCAATGGTGTATTCCTTGTAATCGAGAACCGAATTCAATCCCTTATGCAGATGCGGAACGTGGTAGCCGCCATCGAGATAGTTATCGACAAAGACTTTCCAATTGCAATGAATGTCGTACATGCGTGATTCGAAGTAATGCAGCTTGGCAACTTCGAGCGGCGAAACCCGTCTTACGAGCCCGCCTAGAAAATTCCTGAGCGGCGCAGCCTTGGGATCAAGATTAACGAAAACAAATTTCTCCCAAGTTTCCGACTTGACCGGCAGAAGGCCATTTTGCTGCCGCTCGAAGTTTTTTACGCCCTCGAATTCGGGCATTCCTTTCAATGAACCATCAAGCCCGTAATTCCAGCCGTGATAGGGACAATGCAGAATTGACGCTTGGCCGCATGGCTCGGTCACAACCGCGGCCGCATGATGGCGGCAGACGTTAAAAAATCCGCGCAGCAGGCCATCGTTCCCCCGCACTACAACGATGGGTTCACCCGCGACATTTGTGGTGACAAACTGGCCTGGTTTTTCCACCTGCTCGACTCGGCCAACCATCTGCCAGGTTTTGCTGAAGACAGTTTTGGCCTCCAGTTCCGCAATGCGGTCATCGACATACCAGGGCGCCGGAATGGTCGAGGCTTCGGGAAGCGGCGCACTGTCGTTATATCTGGAAAGGATCTCCTGCACTGATTGTTGTGTGATCATTGTGTGCCCGTAGCGGCGTCCCCTCTACTTCACAAGGAGGGTAGATTTTAACGCTACCTATTAAAACATATGCTGATCACGGATCTCGGCTAAGTTGGTCGTCGCACAAAAGAAATCACATAAAAAAAGGGCCAGCCTCGGAAGCCAGCCCCCGCTAGCGCGTTAGGAGAGAGAAGAGACTGTTACTGAATCGCGTCCAGTCTGCCGAAGAGCCCGTGAGACTCGTCGTCGATGCCGGCGGTAAAGAAGAGCGTGTTCGTAGGACCAGTGGATACGCCATTGCCGAACGTAATCATCCAGAGTCCGTCAATGGACAATACTCGCCCATTCTGATCCTGCAAGTGTCCCAGGAATGCTCCGCTGTTCGGATCATAGGCGCTGATAGCGCCGTTGCCAAAATTCCCCACTAGCAGGGCATTGCTGAAGTTTCCGAAGTTCGCGGGCGCCAGAGCCAAGCCCCACGGCGAGTTCAGACCGTGCCGCGAAACCAAGCGATGACGGTTGCTGCCGTCCAACTCGAATACGTCGACGAAGCCGTGGTTCGGGCCGGCCTTGTCGTCATGCTTCTCTTTGTCCTGCTCTGCAAAAGTGACATAGAGCTTCCCATTGATAACGCGAATACCAAACGGCGCGTAGCGCGGCGGCACGTTGGGATCACTGAAGGTGTTCACCAGGTTGAAGCTGGCATCGTACATCTCGACGGTGTTGTTATGGAAATTGGTGGCGTAAAGAAAATTGGCTGAGCCGATCTGCGCTGACGCCAATCCTTTGTACACCGCGCCGGAAGCCGAGTTGTCCACAGCGAGGATCGCGTTGTTCAAGTCAACTGCCGGGCTCCAACCGCTGATCGTGCCGTCTTCGGTCGCGAACAAGAAAATGGCACCGCCGGACAGCCCGTTTGCTGAAACTACAAACTGCCCTGTGCTATCGAAAACCGTTCCCGTGGGAGCAGATCCGCTCCCACCTGCGGGAGGCGGAATCACAACCCCGTTTTGCAGAAACGGCGCGGCAGATCCATCGGGTTCATACAGCGTGCTGAGGCCGGTGCCATTGTCTGCGATCCAAAACGGGCTGGTCGGACCGAAGGAGATTCCCCACGGATTCACTAGTCTGGAATCCGTGTGAGCCGCGAGACCAGAAATGTCAGAAACGAGATTGGTTTGCGAGTAACGCTGCGCAAAAGCAGCGCTCGAAATGCACAAAACGGCCGCGAACATAAAGAATTTTATGCGCAAAAGAGAAGTCGAGGACATAAGGCTACCTTCCTGAGAAAGAGATTGAGGGCGATGCACCACGTCATGCGTCGCAATGCCGTCTCGGCATAGGACGGGAGTTCCAAGTCAGAATAACTAGGTCCCGGGACCGATCGTGTAGAACGGGCCAGCAGCGGCCACCCGTTCACAGTGAGGAGAGACTAAGGCCCGGCTGAAACCCAATTGTCACGGCCTTTTCAAACAATTGTCATTTTTTTGTAACAGCAAAAACCGGGTTGGGTTAGGAGCATTTGCCAAGTCAGGGGTGCTCGTAAGCAGGGTTGTCCGGGGCTGGTGGATCGTAATCGCGGCCGTACAGATTCTTGTGGCCCTGAGGCAGGGACACCTCGGTCAGACGCAAGAGGCCCAGCGTCGAGGTATTTTCAGAAATGGTAACGTCCCGATCCAAGTTCTTCAGTGACTCCGGCAACGCCGCTTCGTACCAGAGATGAAGTACGTAGCGGCCAGGCGGAACATTTCGAATCACAACTTGCCCCCGCTGATCGGAGATGCCGTAATAAGGCGTGTCAACGGCAACCACCACGGCGCTCATCTCGGGATGAATGTTGCAAAAGATGTATGAGATTCCCCGCTTATCGAAGTGCACATCACGCGTGGTGCCCGCCTCATAAAGACCGAGGTCAAAACGTTTGCCTTCGAATAGCGAAAATACGTTGTGGAAAAAAGGATCGTGATTAGGAAACGCAACCACGGAGCCGAC
>DAIMDJ010000055.1:0-7254 GCA_036725905.1 Terriglobales bacterium | reverse complement strand
CGGTATTCCGCGGAAAACAGCAAGTCCGAACGCGGACGGTAGATAAAATTGACCAGCCCGCTCCGATTTTGCGCCAGGAACGGATCGAAATAGCTTATCGGGGCGGAGAAGGCCCGCAGGTCTTCAGCATAAGGATTATCCAACCCGAACGCGCCATTAAACTCCAGCCGGCTCGAAGCTTTGAGCTTAAGCTGTGACCAGCCGCCAATCGAATCCAGAGCGCGAATCTGCGTAGCCGGACCAGGAATTCCACTGAACAAAACGCTGCGACCGACACCTCCTCCAAGACCACCCACAGCAGTACCGCGATAAAATTCGCCAGAAAGGTTGACGCGTGGCGCGATAGGGATATCCCAGTCGGTCATGCCCGCCCAACCATCCACGTGATGGTTAAAGCCCCAATCCTGGCGGCTGTAGTATCCCGCGGCGCCCAAAGTCATCGCGCGGCCAAATAAATTGTGGGTCCACGCGACCCGGGTTCCGTAGGCGGGCTGCCCGCTTCGCTCTCCCGCTTGCGCGTCGCGATTGAAACTTGTGTATGGAGGCTCGCCCACCAAATTGTCCAGGATCCCGCCTTGCACCGTAACGTTATGACCATCGGAAATGTCGAACCGATGTTCCACCCGTACCTGTGGAATCCATCCCCAGAGGTTTCCCGCATATCCGAACGTGGGTACAGCAAGCGAAGCGAATGAAGTGGGCGATAGCGGCGAAATGAAAGCATTATCCTGGCCTGCGATTATTGACGTACGCGCCCAATCCATGCGCATGCTGGCGATGCGCAAGCGAAGCAAACCGTAGTTCACTCCATTCAACGTGTTAGGAAATCCGCCGGAGAAGTCCACTTGCAGATTTCCCGACGTGCGCGCCCCGCCCAGGCGAGGACCGAAGACCTCCAGTCCTAGCTCCGATTGGCGGAGGCTGGCGCCAAGAGCACCGCTGGAACTGAACCCGCTTCCCGGTGTCACCCAGGTGGGAAAGTCCTGATTATCGACATTCCCTCGGTTATCGAAAATATTCAGCAATACCAAGCCGGACAGTCTGACTCGATACTTCGACGCGCTCTCAACTTTCGTTTGATACTGATCATTGAGCTTGCTGTTCAGAAGCTGGGTCGTTTCCTCAAGAGCATCAACGCGATCCTCCACCGCACCTACGCTCTTGGCGCTCTCCTCCCTTGCCCTCGGGTTGGCCGGAGCTGAGGACGGTCCGGCGTACGAACTTGGTTGCGAAGGCGCGCCTGAAGAAGCCAATTGGCTCCGGGTCACTTGCAGTTCTTTGCGTAACTCCGCAGTTTCCGCCCGATATTGCGCAGCTTCGGAGCGCACCTCTACAACCGCCGCCCGCAGTTCGCGCACTTGGTCTTGAAGCTCATGCACTGCTGTGGTGAGGGATTCAGTTTGCTGTGCTGACGGCGGGCTCGCCTCTTGGCTCCAGGCACGTAGGCCTACCAGCAAAGCAAAGAAACCTGCGGATTTCCAAATCCAGACGGGCAAACTATTCCCCTGCTTCACAATTCGCCTCCGGAAGGTGACTCTGGGTTCCCAACGATGCATCCCGCGGGAGTGAGCGAGCGATGCGCCCGCCCTGATTGAAAATCCTACTCCGATTGAGCGCGTTTTGTCCGAGCCAAGAGCGGCGGACCGGGTCTCCTGCCCACCCGGTCGTCAGGGGAAACCTCCGACGCAGAAGCCAATGGGAGCATCACCCGGAATACCGTGCCCTCGGGGGAGGTCTTCTCGACGGTTACGTCACCTCCGTGATCCTGAACAATCTTCTGCACCACTGTCAGCCCCAGCCCGGTGCCGTTTTCCTTCCCCTGGCTAATGAAGGGTTCGAAGAGCTTGCCGCGAATCGACTCTGGGATGCCATGACCGTTATCGCTGACGCGAATCTCGGCGCCATCGCGAATTTCCCGCAGCTCAACCAGAATGCTGCCGGCATTTGAAGCCACGGCTTCACAGGCATTCAACAGCAGGTTATACAAGGCCCGCTCCAACCGCTTGGGATCGAACCATCCGATGCTATTGCCCTGCTCGCTAATGGCAATTTGCACGCGATGAAACTCAGGATGCGAGCGAATAGCCTGCACTACATGCTCGACTGAATCGCGAACGCTGCCGTAACTCGGCCGCAATGATTCTCGAGTACGCGAAAATTCAAGAAGAGAGTCGATGAGATCGGTCATCTGATTCACTGCGATGCGCACTTCTCCATAGAGCTCTTCCCGCTGGTCGGATGATAGGCGGCTTTCGCAAAGAAACTCAGCATTGGCGACGATCGCCGCCAGCGAGTGCCGCAAATCGTGCGAGATGGAGCTGGCCATGCGTCCAATAGTCGCCAGTCGCTCCGCGTCCAAGAGTTTCTGTTGAGTTTTCAGAAGACTGTCCCGCATGCGCTTGAATGCGCCGGTCACCTCCGCGACTTCGTCGCCGCCGTGCACATCCAGCACGTAAGTGAAATCACCTTTCTCCAGCGCTCGCACGCCATTCACCAGTGTTCCCAAAGGACGGGTGAATGTGTGCGAAATCAGGAAAACCAGAATACTGCCTCCCACCACCGCTGCCAGTCCCAGGGCCAGCAGCAAGCGATTCAGGCGATCAAGAAATGCCGTAGCCTGGTCGTATGATTTGAGCACGCTTAACCGCACTGAAGGTGTTTCCCGGCGTGCCAATTCAACTGAGGTGCTGAGAAAACTTTCGTCCCCTAACTGCATTTCCAGCGGTTCTGAAACACCGGGAGTGGAGCGGAGAGCCGAATGCCGGGCAAGTTCAGATTCTTGTGCCGGCGCCAGCGTACTTCTCACGATGTCATCACCGTAGTAGAACGCCACTTGACTTGCCGCGATGCGACTGACCTGCGAAGCCACTCTGTCGTCGATCTCGTAACCAATCGCCAGGAATCCGAGGAGGCGATTCTCAGTCGCAGGTCCGAAATAGATGGGCTTTAAGCAGACTTCATAAAGATGTTGCGCGCCATACCACCAGTGGCTCGCGGCCGCCTGACTGAACGAAGTATTGAGAGATGCCTGAGCCATTTCACGGGTAAACCCCTGCGATGTTGTATGTAGCGCGGCTACTCTTCCGGCCCTATCGGCCAGTACGAAAATGTCGCTCCCTGCCAGCCGCCATTGCTCAGCGGATGCATCCTGGATAGTGACGGCGTGCTGAGTCGTCATGAGCGCGCGCAGAGTAGGCAAATCTGCCAGAAGCTCTGCCGAGCGGCTCAGGGTCAGCTCGCGCTCGCGCTGAAAATTCTGGAAGGTGCTGACAGAATTCTGGAGGTCGGCGAAAATTTCTTTTTTGACCTGCTTGCGGACGCTCCGGCGCACCAGCAGAAGACTGGTGCAGGTAAGACCGGCAGAGATTAGCAGCATTGAGAGCAGGAATTTGGTTTGCAACCTCAGTCTCGACATGCCCGCTCTCCCTGCCAACTCTCAACGCACGAACTTGTAGCCCATGCCGTGAACTGTCCGAAAATGCACCGGATTCGCCGGATCCCGTTCCAGCTTTTGACGCAGTTTCAAAATGTGGTTATCCACGGTGCGAGTCGAAGGGTAATTCTGATAGCCCCAAACCTCGTTCAGCAACTCATCGCGTGAAATTACGCGGTCTGCATTCTGGACCATGAATTTGAGAGTCTTGAATTCCTGCGCGGTCAGCCCGACTGGCTGACCATCGCGCGTGACTTCCATCTTTGTGAAGTCAACGGAAATTCCATCAAAAGCGAACACCTCGCCTATGCCCGTGCGTGTGGTGCGCCGTAAGGCTGCACGCACGCGTGCGAGCAGTTCACGAGGGCTGAAAGGCTTGGTGACATAATCATCGGCACCGAGTTCCAGGAGAAGCACCTTGTCGGAAACGTCACTGGCGGCGCTCAGAACGATGACCGGAACGGCAGGCGACTGCTGCTTGATTTCGCGGCAAACATCCCGGCCGGACATCGATGGCAGCCGCAGATCGAGCACAATGGCGGCAGGCCCCGTGGCCCGAAACGCGTCAAGAGCGGATTTTCCGTCCGCACTGATTTCCACGGCGAATCCCTCCGACTCGAACAAACGCTTCAGCGCTTTCTGCACGGCGCGATCGTCTTCCACAACTAGAATTCGTTCCATTGGAGCTCCCAGGTAGGGAAAATCTGCACGAGGAATCGCTTGTGGGCGGGGAGTTGATCGCGCTGTCTCTACTCTAATCATCGGCACTCCGTAAACAGGAAGATAACAATCCCAAACAAGCTTACTACCACTCGGCGGGTGGACAGCCACACCGACAAACTGTTGACAATCTTTTTACAGCACGGTTACAGGAATGAGGCCTATTGATAAAAACACTACTCGGCAATGAACAGGTTTTCCGCGAAGGGCCATTCGTCGTCCACCCACTGAGCGACGCAACGGAATCCAGCATCCCCGGCGATCCGAAGTGGCTCACGAGGAGCGTACTTATGGCTGCTTTCCGTCCAGATCGTTTGGCCTTGTGAGAATTCCAGGGACAGATCAGCGCGAGAGATGTTAACCGTCTGATTCTGCTGCGATCGAAGATGCATTTCAATGCTTCGCGCGTCTGGGTTAAAGCGGGCCTCATGCCGCCACTGGTCTAGCATGAAATCGCCGTCTAGTTCACGATTGATCCTGGCCAGCAGGTTTACATTGAACGCGGCCGTGACCCCGAGTGGGTCGTTGTAGGCTTGGATTAATTGTGGAATGGGCTTTTCCAGATCGGTTCCGAGCAGCAGAGAGTCGCCGGGATTCAAAATCTCTCGTACCGATCGCAGAAATTTTGCGGCAGCGGGCCGGTCAAAGTTTCCAATTGTGCTTCCCAGGAACAGTACGAGCAGGTGTTGGCCGTTGCGCCGACGCGCCGCGACCTCGAGTAGACCGTCTAGATACTCGCGCTCGAACCCCACGATGCTCATCGAATCGATGTCTCCGAGTTCGCGTGCACACATAGCAAGCGCGGTGCGGGAAATCTCGATTGGGAAATAGGAAGTGTGCTGACGGCGGCATAATGCCTTCAGAATCCAGCGTGTCTTCTTGCCGCTGCCGCTGCCCAATTCCGCCACCATTAACGGTAAAGGCAGCCGCTCGACGATTTCAGAGGCGTAGCGTCCCAGGAGTCTTTCATCAGCCCGCGTCAAACCATATTCGGGAAGAACGCTGATTACTTCAAACAGAGCAGAGCCTACGTCATCGTACAAATATTTCGAAGGAAGCTCCTTTTGCCCGGGCTTGGTAAGGCCAGCGTGCACCTCGGTGGCAAACTCGTAGACGGGATCGGCGGTGATCGCGTGCGTCAGCATGAAATTTTGTCTTCTCATCTAATTGCTCACGCAGCGGAATCCCGAATATGCATATTGATAATGTGGCTGAAACCAATTGCGGAACGAACGCCGTAGCATGCAGGCAGCAGTGCGCGGCGAGCCGCCCTTCATGACGTAGTGCTTGTCATCGAAGAAATCCGCCGAATACCCGCGATAGAAGGGGAATGGCTCGAAGCCTTGGAAGGGCGCGAACAGAGTCGAAGTCCATTCCCAACCATTGCCGAGCAGGTCAGCCACACCAAAGGCGCTCTGCGCCTGCGGAAAAGTGCCAACCGGAGTTGGATCCCATCTCTCGAAATTAAAATTCCCCAGCTTGTCGCCTGGCGCTGCGCTACCCCACGGGTACGGATTTTCTCTCTCGTCCTGCGTACCATAAGCTGCGCGGTGCCATTGCGCTTCCGTTGGCAACTGCTTACCGGCCCAACGTGTATAGGCGCTCGCCTCAGCGTGACTCACATATACGGGCCAATCTGGCGGCAGCGGGAGTTCATCGAACATCGTGCGCAAGAACCACTGACCGTTTTCGCGACGCCAGAAGACTGAATGTGTGATGTTCTTTTGCGTCTTCCAATTCCAGTCGGCATCCGTCCAGTGGTCTCGATGATCGTAGCCGCCCCCTGCCATGAACTCCAGAAATTGACCGTTCGTAATTTTGTACTTGTCGATCGCGAACGCAGGCACTTCCAGTGAATGCTCATCGAATTCATTGTCCCAACCGAAATTTCCGGACGCTCGGAGAAGCCCCATGGTCGCCCGTCCGGCGGGGATCTCAACCATGCGTGGGGTTATGGAAGCTGCAACCAGCTCAGGTTTACGCCCCTGGCGAATCTTCGCGTCGAGTGGCAACTGATGCAGCATGTAGGCCAGCGTCTCCGCATGCATGAGGCGGTGTTCGATAGCCACATTGAGTAGTGTCGATGCAGAGAACCCGTCGCCCGCGTGATCGGACGGCGACACGGTCGCGAGCCGGTCGTCGAGCGTCTGGCGCACCCGGCTCACGTATTTCTGCACTTCAGGAATAGTTGGCCAATCGCCGGGCTGATCCGAGGGCAAACCGCCGCCAACGGGATCGATGCCGAATGCGAATAAGCGGTCAAAGTCGGGATGGAATACTCTTGCATCAACCACGCGCTCACGCAGCAAATTCCAGTCGAACGCTTCCAGATGGCCAATATAGAAGACGATCCGGTGTCGCTCAGGAATTGGACGCGCATACAGAGAATTAGACTTTACAAGCTCGAAGAGTTTGTCGGTCTCTGAGCGCGCTTGCGTCATGCGCTGCAAAAATTCGTGGCGAACTTCGACATTGCTCTCGGTGGCAAGCATGGTGCGGCTCCCCGGGCAAGCTTCTCCCAGCTTATGAGATGAGAGAGGTGCTAAAAGGTTACTCTATTTCCGCTGCGTCTTGGCCGGGAAATGACGCCCTGCACACGCCCGGAGGAGAAAATCAACTCGGCATCGCGACCTATCGTTGACTGGGCAAACTTTTGCGCTCCAGACGCTGCTCTGATGTTGTGTATAGCCGATGACAGAGCGTGAATAGATCCTCCCGGCTGAGTAGACGGATTTCACCATAAGATACCCGGGCTGTTGCACAAACTGGATTTATGCAATCCTGACTCGACGATCAACCTATTTGCCAGAGGTGACCGATGGCGTGCAGCCCCGAAATACTGAGACGCGTTCCCCTGTTTGGGCTCCTTGATGACGAAGAGACCGCCGTATTGGCTGGGCAGGTCGAGCTTAAAACGTTTGCTCCGCGCCAGCGCATTTACAAAATCGGCGACCCCGGTGGCCGGGCTTATGTCATGGTATCCGGACGTGTGCGGGTTGCCACCATTGACGAAGATAATCAGGAAGTTGTCGTGGACGAGCCTACGTTTGGCGAATTCTTTGGCTTCGCCTCCATGCTCGAGCAGACGCCGCATCAAACCG
>DAIMDJ010000054.1:5243-10618 GCA_036725905.1 Terriglobales bacterium | reverse complement strand
CCCATTCTTCTCCGGCGCCGACGTCGAAAATCGCTTTGCCATTTTCATTTCGCTCATCGATTCCCGTAATCCCAACTTTCAGGACAAGGCCTGGCCAGCCCGCATCGGAGACGACCAGATTGCTTCCGCCTCCCAGTACAAACAGCGGCAGGTTTCGCGAGCGCCCGAACGCAACGGCACCTTGCACTTCGGCAATGGTCTTGTTCTCGACGAAATACCGCGCCGGACCGCCAACCTTCATCGTCGTCAGCGGCGCCAAAGACACGTTTTCCTGCACGTTCATGAGAGTTGGTCCAACTATATATGACGGGATAAAAAGGGCAGAGCTGCGATCTCCGGTTATGATTCAGTTAAAAACGACGAGGATTACGAGTGTTTCTTGGAAGCAGCTAGGGCAATTCCCCGCCTCACATGCCCGTTGGCTTGTTTCAGCGCTCTTTCCGCCGCGCGACGGTTTACGTTCGCAGCCAGCATGACCAGCGCTACAGGAACCCGGTTGCCGGCTGAGTTCAAAGCTTCGCGTGCGCGGCTGTTACTTACACCGGCGGCCTGCTCGAGAATGTTGACCCCGCGCTGCACCAGCTTTTCGTTCTTCAGATGGACATTGACCATTAGGTTTCCGTACACGTATCCGAGGCGCGTCATGGCGCCACTAGAAAGCATGTTCAGGATCATTTTCTGGGCGGTTCCGGCTTTCATTCGGGTGGAACCAGAGATTACCTCCGGGCCGACTTCAGCGACAATCGCGAGATCGGCGGCTTTCTCCAGAGGTGAATTGCGTTTGCAGGTGACGGCAATTGTTTTGGCTCCCCGGCGTCGAGCGTATTCGAGCGCAGCTACAGTGAACGGGGTGCGGCCACTGGCCGCAATTCCTACAACCACGTCATGTTTTTGGAGCTTTCGTTTAGTGATTTCCCGCTCACCCAACCTCCGGGAGTCTTCGTTGGCTTCGACCGCTGTGGCAAGAGCCTTGGGTCCACCAGCCATTACAAACTGAACTGTTTCAGGGGCCACGTTGAAAGTGGGCGGGCACTCTGCGGCGTCGAGCGCAGCGATTCTTCCGCTAGTGCCTGCGCCGACGTAGATTAGACGGCCTCCTTGCGCGATGGCATCGGCGATCAGATCGATTGCTTTGCCGATTTGCGGAAGAGCAGTTTTCACTGCGGCCGCAACCTTTGCGTCCTCAGCATTGATAATGTGGGCGATTTCGAACGAAGATTTCAGGTCGAGGTCTGACGCGTCGGCTTTCGTCTGCTTAGCGCCGAGTTGGCTCA
Organism: Terriglobales bacterium; assembly: GCA_036725905.1. Classification (GTDB taxonomy): domain Bacteria; phylum Acidobacteriota; class Terriglobia; order Terriglobales; family Acidobacteriaceae; genus QIAB01. Next base: position 9,344 of record DAIMDJ010000054.1, on the reverse strand, counting down.
ATCGGGATTGGCTTTTGCGTTTCTTCAAGAGTTTGTCGCCGGAGATTGCATTAGCGACTCAAAAGCCTTTAGCGGCCTCTGACCGCCGAGCTCGCAGAGAACTTCGTAAGTAGTTGGGGATCCAAACCAGCAATTTTCTTTGTGTCCTTTGCGACTGCTTTGCGTGGTCTGCGGTTAAAAGCTTTCCGCGGGGAGCTGCTCTCACTCAGATTTCTCCAAAGCCTCAATTATCGTGTCATGTATCTGTGGACGCACTTGTTTGATCGCTTCATTCTTGCAGTCCGGCCAGGTGCGGTTTGTGAGAAAAGTTACCGAAAGCTGACGCTCCGGGTCGATCCACAAGGATGTTCCTGTGTAACCGAGATGCCCAAACGAATACGAAGAGAAATATTTCCCCGACTGTGAGGGTGTCGAAGGAGTATCCCATCCCAAAGCGCGTGAAGTGCCCACCGGGGAGGATTCACGCCGGGTGAATTGCGCTAGGGTTTCGCGACGGACGATCGGCGCACCTCCGTTCAACATGGCCTGAGCAAAGATAGCGATGTCTTGGACCGTAGAAAACACGCCGGCATGTCCGGCAACACCGCCAAGCACGCTGGCGTTCTCATCCTGCACCTCGCCCTGGATCACTCGCCGACGGAACGCGCGGTCGTCAGCGGTGGGGACGAAGGAAGCCCGCCAATTCGCCGGAGGGTTGAATGTGGTGCGGCTCATGCCCAACGGACCGAAAACTTCCCGCTGGCAAAAGCGGTCGAGTGGCTCGTCCGCAATGCGCTCGAGAGCGGCCCCGAGAATAATGAAGCCGATGTCGCTGTATTCCGCTCGTGTGCCAGGATCAGCAGTGACCGGAGTTGTGAATGCCGCGGCGAGCAATTCCTCGCGATTCTTAACCCGGAGAAAGAGCTTTTCATAAGCGGGCAATCCCGAAGAATGCGCTAGCAGCATGCGAACCGTAACTTCCGCTTTGCGGGAATCCGCCGCGCCAAACTCCGGAATGAGAGCCGCGACAGGCGCTTCCAGATCCAGAAGCCCGCGCTCGTAGAGAATCATGGCCATACTAGTAGTGGCCACGACCTTTGAAGCTGAAGCAAGATCGAAGATGCTATCGGTCGTGACTTGAGGAGAGTTCGGCTCATAGCTAAAACGGCCCATGCTTTTTAAAATAATTAGCTTTTCGCGATGAGTTACCGCCAGCGACGCCGCCGGGAAGGCGCGTTCTGCTATGGCATGGTGTAGCAATTCGAATGCTTGGCTAAACACCGCATCCTGATTTTGAAAATCTGGGTCGGGCAATTGCGTGTAGGATTTGGCGGCAGTGTCCAGCGGAAAGGAGCCTTCGGACAATATTCTTTGCTCGATATTGGTTTATAGCAGAAGTCCTTGCGGCGGGTAAATAATAGGTTTGGACCGGCGTGTGGTTTTGGCAAACTTAGCAGCGTCCCAATTTCATGAATCACGAAGGACGCAAAGTTGCACAAAGGATTTAATCCTAAAGCGCTTCCTTCGTGTGCCTTCGTGCCCTTCGTGGTCGAATCCGGACACCGCCGGCAACTTAATCTCCTGGCTGAAGAGCAGCCTAACCTTGCTTCGCCCGATTATCAGCCAGTCGCAAATTCTTGACGAACGGATAATAAATCTCCAAGTCCGTGAGGCTACCAGGTTCGGAAGGAACCGCCAGCTGTTGACTAGAGATTAGATCCGGCAACCGCTCCGTCGGGTCATCAAGGAGGGGAACGACGATTTGTAATGCCTCAACTTCTCTTCGGACCCTGGCCAATTCCATCTCTTTCTGGCGCATAACCACTATCGGGTCTTTCACATTTCCTCCCGGGCGTGCGGCGGTAAGTATGCCCCAGATTCTGATCGGCCGGCCCTGTGGAAATTGTGGATAAACAGTTATTTTCGTGCCGTTTGCGATTACTGGCGTAGGCGGTACTCCTGATCTTTCGTTTCTTGAGTGACCCGCGCGGCTTATGTAAATTCAGAATATCCACGTCAATTCCACAAATCGACGGGGGCTCCAGCTCATGCTGACGCTCCTTCTACTGCTTCCTTCGGCCCTCTGGGCAGCCGCAGCAAAGCCAGCCCGTGCTCCGAACCGGCTTGCGGTGGTCGACAGCATCGTACAAGAGGCCATTCACGCCGGCCAGATTCCCGGGGCAGTGGTACTGGTGTGGCACAACGGTCAGGTCCTCTATCGAAAGGCGTTTGGATATCGCGCGCTGGAGCCGCGCCGGGAACTGATGACCGTCGATACCGTCTTCGATCTGGCTTCACTTACGAAAGTGGTTGCCACGACTACGGCGGTGATGCAGCTTGTGGAAAAAGGCGAAGTCCGGCTCAACGATCCCGTGGCGAAGTATATTCCGGAATTCGCGCAGAACGGGAAGGAAGATATCACTGTACGTGGGCTGCTGACGCATTATTCTGGATTGCAGCCGGACCTTGATCTCACTCACCCGTGGCAGGGCCGGGACACTGCCTTCAGCATGGCTTTTGCAGAAAAACCAGTGAACCCTCCCGGATCACGGTTCGTCTACAGTGACATCAATTTCATTACCCTGGGTGCGCTGGTCGAGCGTGTATCAAAAGTCGAGCTGGACAAATACTGTGCTCAAAATATTTTTACGCCGCTGAAGATGGCCCGCACGCGATTCCTTCCACCGGCGACCTGGGTGCCGAAGATTGCTCCGACAGAATACGACGAGCAGAACCGGATGCTGCGTGGAGTTGTGCACGATCCCTCGGCGCGTCGCATGGGTGGTGTTGCCGGACAGGCCGGTCTGTTTTCCACCGCGGACGACCTTTCAAAGTTTGCCCGTGCTCTAATCGCGGGTAGCTCGGTGCTGCCATCGCTCCTGGTTGAGAAGATGAGCACGCCGCAGCAGCCGCCGGCAGCGCATGAATTGCGCGGCTTTGGTTGGGATATCGATTCGCCGTTCTCCACCAATCGAGGTGAATTGCTCCCGGTGGGATCCTTCGGGCACACCGGATTCACGGGAACTTCGCTGTGGATTGACCCCACGACACGGACGTACATCATTCTGCTTACCAATGCTGTGCATCCTCGCGGGAAGGGAAGTGCGGTGGCGCTCCGGACCAAACTTGCGACAGCAGTTACAGCAGCTCTCGCCCTGACTCCGTCTGAAAAAGACCAGGCTCGTTTGAAGAGCATCACCGGATACAACGAAGCGCAGACCGCAGTGCGTCGGGTGGCGGCCCGTAACGGATCAGTCCAAACTGGAATTGACGTCCTCGAGAGGAATAACTTCGATCCAGTTCGTGGAGTTTCTGGCAAAAAGAAGATTGGGCTGCTAACGAATCAGACCGGGCTCGATTCTCAAGGGCGTCGCACGATTGACGTGCTTGCTCATGCTGATGGCATTTCGTTGGACGCGATTTTCAGCCCTGAGCACGGCGTGACGGGAACGCTCGACACGACCGATGTCGGGAACATGAAAGATGCCGCAACCGGAATTCCCGTGTACAGCGTTTATGGCGCAACTGATGCGGCACGCCGGCCATCACCCGATGTTCTTAAACAATTCGATGCGATTGTTGTGGACATCCAGGATGCGGGAGTGCGCTTCTACACTTACGAGACCACCTTAGGATACTTCCTTGAGGGGGCAGCTAAAGCTGGGGTTGAGGTCTTTGTGCTCGACCGTCCCGATCCGGTCACCGGTTCGTTTGTGCAGGGTCCAATGCCGGATCCTGGCCGCGAAAGCTTTGTCAGCTATGGCGCTGTTCCTGTTCGTCACGGGATGACCATGGGCGAGCTGGCGAAAATGTATAACTCGGAACGCAATATCAACGCGAAGCTCACCATCATTCCAATCGAAGGTTGGATGCGCGGCGACTGGTTTGATTCAACCGCGCTTGGGTGGGTGAACCCATCACCGAACCTGCGCAGCCTTACGGAGGCAACCCTGTATCCTGGGGTGGCCCTAGTCGAAGGAACCAACGTGTCGGTCGGCAGAGGTACTGAGACCCCGTTCGAACTGCTCGGCGCTCCTTGGATCCACGGGCGCGAGCTGGCGCAGTACCTCAACGCGCGCGAAATTTCTGGCGTGAGATTCGTTCCGGTCAGCTTCACTCCCA
>DAIMDJ010000054.1:0-5143 GCA_036725905.1 Terriglobales bacterium | reverse complement strand
ATGTTGCCGGGTGCCCTCGAGAACGTACCTGGGGCGGAGAAGACCTCAATGAAAGATGAGGAAGGCACTGTTCGCCAGGACAGTCAAGCTGGAGAGAAGGCCGGGAAAGCGGCAGATAGAGGAATAAAGGGAGCAGGAGGAGGCGCGCTGGTTGGGGTTCTCGCCTCAGGAACTAGGGCCGGAGCGGGAATTGGCGCGGGCATTGGTGGTGCGGTGGGAATCGCGAGCGCGCTGGCGACCCGAGGTAACGATGTAAGGCTCGATGCTGGGACTACGCTTGAGATGGTCATACAGCGTGAAGTGCCGCTGGATCCGAATCGGATTCCAGGTCAGCGAGACAGATTTCGGTCAGCCACCGAGTATTAGAGGCCGAGATTCCAGCGAATTTCTCGGTCATGCATCCTCCTTGCACATTCGCTCGACTCTGAGCCCCTATCTCAAGGTGAACATAGCGTTCACGTGCGCGGTCACAACCACACTTTGGGGCGTGAATTCCTCCGTGGGAGCTGGCGCGGCCGCTTCCATGCGGATGGTCGACATGGCTCTAGCCTGAAGCGGATTTACCACTCGGATGTTTTCAAACGTGTCCACTGAAGCATAGGAAAGCTCACCCAGTGTGCGTCCGCTGGCGCGAGCCACGGCAGTTGCTGATTCACGCGCCCTCCGATACGCGTCTTCGACGGCTCTGGTCTTCGCGGCTTCCATATCCTCCAGAGTGTAATTGAGCGACTGATTCTCAGTTACGTCGCTTTCTGAAAGCTGCTGCACGATGGGCGCGATTTTCGAGAAATCTTTCAGCTTCAAGGATACATTCGCATTCACGCGGTATGCGACCAACTTGCGTTTGGCAGTCTTGTAGTCATACACCGGCTGCAGGGAGAAATAGCCTATCTCCGCAGCTTTAGGTTCGATGCCGTTGGCGCGCAGAATCTGACGGACCTGCTCGGCCGCTTTGGATGCGCGCTCGTAGGCAGCACGGGAAGTATCTTCCTGGGCGGAGATATTGAATTGCACGAGAGCGGTATCGGGATTAGCTTCAAAGCGGCCGTCCGCGCCAACGAAAACTGTGTTCGGCTGGGCGGTGATGGCAGGGTGTTCCTGGGCAGTTGCGAGTGTAGTGAGCAGAACAAGTATCAGCAGAGCGGCAGGGAATTTCATGGCGTCTCTCCGTGGCAATTTATACGCCTCACTAGCTGGCAGTGCCAGCAGGGTTCTATGGAATAGGATTCTCGGCCAGGTGCAGTCCCGGTCACCGTCGAGCTTTGCTCGATCTGGACAGCCGAAGGCGGCTGTCCCTACGTACTTCTTTGATAAGCCGCGTGCGTGATGAGAGAAAAATGAAAAGAAGCTCAGCGCCAGGGCACTTGCAGAGGGTGATCGAGCCTGACCTCGAGCGCGGTGCCTTTGTCGAGCCGCAGATTGCGATCCATAAAGAATCCAGAGACTGCGCCGGCGGCTGCTCCAATACTAGCGCCAATGGCAGCACCGCGCCCGCCTCCGGCCACTGCGCCGCCAATTGCGCCTACACCCGCACCTGCGCCAGCTCTTTCTACCTCGTGCCGTTTGTTCATGCCTCGGCGCTCAATCTCGCCTTCCTCATCGGGCGGCTTCACGCCGTGCTCGCCAGGCACACCAGTTACGGTGGCGATCAGAGGAACCCAGCCGTGATTGGTTTCAATCTCATCGAAACTGAGCAGCAGGCGGGCGTGGAAGCCGTTCTCCACCGCGCTCACATGGCCTTTGACTTTCTTGCCGCGCGGAATCAGCGTGCCATCGGGAGCCGTGAGGTCCTCCGCCAGCTTGGCTTTGAAATGCTTGCCTTGTTGCAGCCGGTTGGTATCGAGTCTGTCTTCCAGACGCATCAGGAAAGTTGTGCCCTCTGGAATGGTGTGCGGTGGGATGGGAGCATTGGAAGACTCTTCTGCGGCGAGCGGCAGAGCCGCGAGCAGAAAAGCAAAACACCAAAGCCGGGAAAGGAGCGTGATCATAGGAGTAACCTCAGGATTTCCGATACCTGAGATTGGATGTGCGCGGCAGCGTGAAATGCTGCCCGTATCTTGCCGCACCGAAGAACATGTGCGCGAAGCTTAAGGGAAGCTTAAGGATTGTCTTCTTTGCGTGGAAGAGAGCGTCTGGCGCGCCCGGAGAGATTCGAACTCCCGACCTATTGCTCCGGAGGCAATCGCTCTATCCAGCTGAGCTACGGGCGCGATATCTGTAGTTTACATGCAGGAGATGAGGGCAGCAATTGGCGCACGCAGGCCGGCATAAATAGACACAGGGATTTCTTGTGAGCAGGTTAAAGAAATGCAAATCGCCGCTTACCAGCGGTTGCGCCCACCGCCGCCGCCGCGCCCACCCCGGTCTCTGCCACCACCGCTGCCTGCCCGTTCTGCTTTGGGGCGTGCTTCGTTGACGTTCAGTGTGCGGCCTCCTACCTGGCTGCCATTAAGAGCAGCGATGGCCTTTTCTCCGTCTTCGGAGCTGGACATTTCTACAAAGCCGAAGCCGCGGGAGCGGCCGGTTTCACGATCCGTCAGAATGCTTACCCGGTCTACTTGCCCGTACGGTTCGAAAAGCTGGCGCAGCTCCTCTTCCGACGTATTGAAGTCGAGATTCCCAACAAAGATATTCTTCAAGCGAATTGCCTCTGATTGAGCTATCTGAGTTTGCTGACTTCGGCGCAAGCAAAGGCGGATTGGCCGTCTTAACAGCCGGAGTTGGCGAACAGTCAAACGCGGGGGAAGTATAGCAAATTTGTTAATCAAGGGAAGAAATTCCAGCGGAGGGACGAAGCTGGCCAGGAGTAGACATTTGCTGCACCGCTAACACTCATCTACTTGCCAATAGCCCCGGCGATCATAGCCAAGCTGTAAGAGCCGGTTCTTGGGATCGTGGCGCTTGCCACAGTTAGGGCACTTCAAATAGCGAGTCCAAGCCGTGCCCTGGCGGTCGTAATTTTCGCAAACAACGAAGCTGACGCCGCAACTGCAAGGGACGAGAAACATTCTTATGGAAGGGGTCGGGATCTTTTCCGGCTTGCTGTGCGGCATCAATTAACCCTCTTCTACCGTGGCCATTGCGCTCCTCTTCCTCTTGTTTGCCTGCAAGACTTTCTTCCTCAGGCGCAGCGATTTGGGCGTGACTTCAACAAATTCGTCGTCGGCAATAAACTCGATTGCCTGCTCTAAGTTTAGCTGGCGGAAGGGAACCAGGCGGATGGCTTCATCGGCGGTGGAAGCGCGCATGTTGGTGAGCTTCTTTTCACGCACAACGTTTACATCGAGGTCGGTATCTTTGGCATTCTCGCCAATTATCATGCCTTCATAGACATCGACACCTGGACCGACGAACAGTTCGCCGCGCTCTTGCAAGTTCCACAGTGCATATGCCGTTGACACTCCGGGACGGTCAGCAATCAGCGCGCCCGTGATGCGGTGCGGGATTTCGCCTTGCCATTCGGTGTAGCCGTCGAAGAGAGAATTCATCACGATTGTGCCGCGCGTGTCTGTAAGCAATTGGCTGCGCAAGCCGATCAGACCTCGGCTGGGAACGCGGAATTCAATGCGCACGCGTCCGTAGCCGTGATTGTGCATGTTGACGACTTCGCTCTTGCGTGCTCCGAGTTGCTCCATGACCACGCCTACAAATTCATCCGGAATATCTACGGTGAGGCGCTCAACCGGCTCCATCAGTCTTCCATTGATGCGTTTGGTTACAATCTCGGGTTTGCCGACCATCAGCTCGTAACCTTCGCGGCGCATCATCTCGATCAAAATTGAGAGTTGCAATTCACCGCGGCCCATGACTTTGAAAACATCGGTGCTTTCCGCATCTTCGATGCGGAGAGATACGTTGGTGAGCAATTCCTTTTGCAGGCGCTCACGCAAATTTCGCGATGTGACGTATGCGCCGTCGCGTCCGGCAAAGGGCGATGTATTCACCGTGAACTGCATGGCGACGGTGGGCTCGTCGATGGTGATCGGAGCAAGCGGAGCGGGATTTTCCGCATCGGTGATGGTCTCGCCGATCGTAATACCCTCCACTCCAGCAACCGCGATGATGTCCCCGAGTGTTGTTTCCGTGATGTCGGTCCGCTTCAATCCGGAGAAGGAGAACAGCTTGGTGATTTTTGTTTTCTGGATAGAGCCATCGAGTTTGGCGATCCCGACTTCTTCACCGGTGCGCATGGTTCCGTTGAATACGCGGGCGATGGCAAGCCGGCCGAGGTAATCGCTGTAATCGAGATTGGCTACCAAGATTTGCAGCGGGCCGTAAGCATCGCCTTTGGATTCAGGAATAGTGTTCAGAATGGCATCGAACAACGGCTGCAGGTCTTTACCACCACCCTTGATATCTTTTGACGCGGTACCCGTTTTCGCATTGGTGTAAAGAACAGGGAAATCGAGTTGCTCCTCTTTTGCATCGAGATCGATAAATAGATCGTAGACTTCGTTCAATACTTCCTGGGGACGTGCGTCCGAGCGGTCGATTTTGTTGATGACCAGAATCGGCGGAAGCCCTGCTTCAAGAGCCTTACCGAGCACATAGCGAGTCTGTGGCAGCGGGCCTTCGCTGGCATCGACCAGCAGCATCACTCCATCGACCATCTTCAACGCGCGCTCGACTTCGCCGCCAAAGTCGCTGTGGCCGGGAGTGTCGACAATGTTTATCTTTACCCCTTCGTAAAACACGGCAGTGTTCTTGGCCAGGATGGTGATCCCACGCTCGCGCTCGAGTTCATTGGAGTCCATCACGCGCTCGATGATATTTTCATTGGCACGGAATGTGCCGCTTTGTCTCAGCATGGCATCGACCAGCGTAGTTTTGCCGTGGTCGACATGGGCGATGATGGCGATATTGCGAATACCTGAATTCAAATGGTTTCCCTTCCGGCGAAGCTCTCCTTAACTTTACTACGCGAATGAGCCGGGGAAGCAAGAGCGAGATGCGCTTGCTGCTCTCATGGTCATTAATGGCGTAGGACGTACAATAATTCCGCACTGCGGGTGGACTATATGTTCGAGCGCTACACCGAAAAGGCTAACCCCGCGACGCTGCCGGAGGTTCAACACCAGTCTCCCGAACTGCTCGCTGCTGCCGATCCCAGCCTCGGCGAAGATCGCGCTCTCGCTCTGTTGAA
>DAIMDJ010000053.1:2558-10689 GCA_036725905.1 Terriglobales bacterium | reverse complement strand
GATTCGGCCTTCAATTCGAAGCGCCGTGAGGGCGCATCGGCCCTGAGCGGAACGAGTAGGAAACAAGCGAACAGAAGGATGAAAACTCTCGTGAACATGCCTCGGTTCAGCCGATCCAAATTGACTCTCCTTGTGTTTGCACGCAGCGCACATGTATACAGCAGGAAATACGAAATCGACAAATCCCGTACACTCAGGCGGTTTTCCCAGCGGGGCAAGCCAATGCTGGTGACCCGGGTAACCCACGGGCTCCCAAGTGTATGTCCTATTTCCACTGATACTCACAGCAGAAGCTCGCATACAATAGCCCGCTAAGGCAGGTGAGGTGATGCAGACTGGTGAAATGATCGAAACCTGGAAGCGCTGGGAAGGCCAGCTCATTAATGGGCAGTTTCTCCTGGGTGAATACCTGGGAGGCTCCGGTCTCAGTGCCGTTTTTGTCACGGAGATTGGAGGAGCGCAACGCAACAAGGCGGCGATCAAGCTGGTTCCTGCCGATTTGGAAAATGCCGAGAGCCGGCTGGCGCGCTGGCGGAGGCTGGCCAAATTGTCTCACCCTCATTTACTGCGTGTGTTTGGGATGGGGCGCTGCGAGCTGGGCAATACGGAATTTGTCTACCTCGTGATGGAGTATGCCGAAGAAAATCTGTCACAGATTTTGCCACAGCGCGCACTGACGCAGGCGGAAGCGCAGGAACTGCTCCATTCAGTGATAGACGTCTTGATCTATCTTCATAAGCAAGGCTTGGTTCATGGTCATATCAAACCGGCAAATATCATGGCGGTGAAGGAGCAGCTCAAGATTTCATGCGACGGAGTCGTCGCTGCTGGCGAGCGGGGTGCACCGGCACAGACGACAGTCTACGACGCGCCGGAAATCTCGATGGGAAGCGTTTCTCCGGCTTCAGACGTGTGGTCGCTTGGCGTAACCATGGTCGAGGCATTAAGCCAGCGCGCTCCGGTTGGAAGGGAGAAATTGTTTCTACCCAATACTGTCCCACCGCATTTTGCTGACATTGCGCGGCACTGCCTGGTCCGCGATCCGCAAAGCCGCTGGACTCTGCAGGTAATCGCAGCCCAACTGCAATCTCCTCGGGAAACGCGCGGCGTGACCACTGCTGAGGACTTTGTTGCAGGAGATACGCAGACGTCGAAATCAAGCCGGCGATATGTGCTTCCAGTGATTGCGGTCGTAGTGCTTTTGGTGGGAATGCTCGCTGGCCCGAGGCTATTGCGCAAGCAGCCGCGCCCACAGCCATCGCAAGCCGCCAGCGAATCGAATTCCAGTGCCAACAATATCCAGCCCTCACCGCCCCCGGTGAAATCTGAGCCGGAGCGCACGTCAAGCAATGGCATTGTCCCGGGATCGGTTCTCCATCAAGTGCTTCCCGCGGTGTCGCAGAGCGCTAGAAACACAATTGAAGGCAAAGTAAGAGTGCGCGTAAAGCTAGCTGTGGATCAGTCCGGCAATGTTACGGAAGCGAGTTTTCTTTCTCCTGGACCAAGCAAGTATTTCGCTCGTCTCGCTATGGAAGCATCGCGCGATTGGAAGTTCACGCCACCGCAGATCGATAGCCAGCCAGTCTCCAGCGAATGGGTTCTGAAATTTGCGTTTGGTCCAACCGCAACCGAGGTGTATCCGACGCAGCAATCACCTTCTAGTCAGTAGAGCCTCACCCTGAGCGATGTAAGCGCGAGCGTCCTCGCCCGTGCTCACTGTAGTAGTCTTTCTCTTCTTGTCTGAATCAGGTTCGAAGGCCCGGAGGATCCATGCGATCCGCTATCCTATTGACCTCATTTGTCCTGCTTGCAATGTCAGTCTCAGCCCAGGAGCGTTCCTACGGACGTTCCATGGTCATCAACGACCATGGAATCGTCGCGACCAGCCATGTTCTCGCGTCTCAGGCCGGCGCGCAGATTCTGGCGCGTGGGGGCTCGGCGATTGACGCGGCCATTGCAGCCAATGCTGTGCTCGGTGTCACCGAGCCGATGATGAACGGCATTGGCGGCGATCTCTTCCTGATTTATTGGGACGCGAAGAGCGGGAAACTGTACGGCCTGAACGCCAGCGGCTGGGCACCGCGCGGCTTGTCGATTGATTTTTTGAAGAAGCAGGGAATCACGGCGATGCCTCAGGACGGCATTCATAGCGTAACCGTTCCTGGCACGGTTGAAGGATGGAGTCAGGCCCACAAGCGTTTCGGAAAGCTGCCGTGGAAAGAGATTTTTGGACCTGCGATTTATTACGCAGAACATGGATATCCCGTGCCCGAGTTCATCCATGGATATTGGGCCGACTCGCTCGACAAGCTAAAGCAGGCTTCTGAGGCGCAGCGGATTTACCTTCCTCATGGCAAGCCGCCAGAGATTGGTGAAATGTTCTCCAATCCTGATCTCGCCAAAGCGTTGCTCCTAATTGCGCAAAAAGGACGGGATGCCTTCTACAGAGGCGAGATTGCGCAAGCGATTCTCAAGACCTCGGCAGCACTCTGGGGAACAATGCAGGCCGATGACTTGGCGGAATTTTCCGCTGAGTGGGTTGAGCCGCTTTCCATTGATTATCGCGGTTGGAAAGTTTACGAACTGCCTCCGAACGGCCAGGGAATGGCCGCGCTCGAAATGCTGAACATCATGGCGACTCAGCCGCCCAATAACGACGGCCCCCAGGGCGCGGTCGAACTGCACAAAAAGATCGAAGCAATGAAGCTTGCTTACACTGATCTTTATCGCTACAACGCCGACCCGCGATTCGCCAAAGTTCCGGTCAAGGGCCTGCTCGCGAAAGATTATGCCGAACAGCGCGCCGCGCTCATCAATCCTGATAAGGCAAACTGCGCGCCAGTAAATGGAAATCTGGCGAAGAGCGACACCACGTATCTCGCTGCGGTCGACAAAGACGGCAATATTGCTTCGCTGATTCAGAGCAACTATGATTCGTTCGGCTCAGGCGTTGCGGTCCTCGGCATGGGATTTGTGCTGCAGGATCGCGGCGGACTTTTCACCCTCGATCCCAGCCACCCCAATGCGCTCGCTCCTCGCAAGCGTCCCTTTCATACCATCATTCCCGCGTTCATGGAAAAAGACGATATCCACGTCGGCTTCGGAATCATGGGCGGCTCCAATCAGCCATTGGCACATGCGCAATTTGTTTCGAATGTTGTCGATTACGGGATGAACGTCCAGGCTGCGGTAGAGGTGCCGCGTTTTACCATTCACAGCGAGTCTCTGAATTGCGATATTGCAATCGAGTCGCGAGTAAAGCCGGAAGTACTCGATCAGTTGCGGTTGAAGGGGCACAACTTAAACGTCCGTAAGGAATATTCATCGTGGATGGGACGCGGCCAGGCGGTGCTCCACAATTCCAAAACCGGCGTAAACTTCGCCGGATCGGATCCTCGAGCAGACGGCGCCGCGGTGCCGGAACCAGTTCCGCAGCCACCTAAATGAATGTTTTAGTCGCTGTAATTATGTTTGAGATCGCAGATCCCTTCACTTACTTTCCTGCCGCTGCCGCCAGTGCGATATTGCCGCGCAACTCTATCTGTTCTGAAGAATGTCCGACCAGCACCTCAAAACTATCGGGGTCGTGCCGCCACTGCTTTGTTTCTGTGTCGTAGTAGGCAAACGCGCGCGCATCCAAAGGAACAGTCACTCTTCTTGTTTCTTCAGGATGGAGACTGACCCTGGCGAAACCCTCCAACTCTTTTGCGGGCCGAGGCACTTTCGCGTGGGAATCGCCCAAATACACTTGAACGACGTCGGCCCCTTCGCGTTGGCCAGTGTTGGTCACATCAAGAGAGACTTGATAGCTGCCGCTGGGCGCGCGCGGCTTGATTTCAAGATTGCTGTACTTAAATGTGGTGTAGGAGAGTCCATATCCGAAAGGAAAGAGCGGCTTTGTTCCCTTATGCTCGTAGCCGCGATAACCTACGAAAATGCCTTCCTTATATACGATGCGGTTCGTGCCGGGCTGCGGATAGTAGCTTTCGTGAACGGGATTGTCTTCCCAGCGGCGTTCGAAACTCACAGGCAACCTCCCCGATGGATCTACGTCGCCGAACAGAATTTCAGCCAGCGCTGTTCCGCCCTCTTGTCCGGGATACCACGCTTCAAGCAGCGCAGGAACGCGACTGAGCCAGACATTGCTGTCCACATTCCCGCCAGAGGTCACGATTACAATCGTGTTTTTATTGGCAGCAGCGATTTCCTGGATGAGTTCTTCCTGTCCAGGCGGAAGCCGGAATGTACGGTCCGCGCCTTCACTCTCGCTCGCGTAATCGAAGCCGACAGCTAGGACCACTGCATCGGCGTTGGCTACAAGCTTCTTAGCATCGGCGTCAACGTACTTTCCTTGGCGGACAATTCCCATTTGCAATCGCACACCAAGCCAATCGCCGCGACCGTGCTGCTCGAGAACAACCTTATGGGATTTCAGCTCAAGCGGAAACGTGGTGTAACTTACCAGAGCCTTGGAGGAAGCCCAGTTGTCAAACACGAGTTTGTCGTCAACGTAAAGCCGGAAAAACCCTCCATCTTCACCTGTGGACGCCACAAAAATGTCGTATGATCCCGAGCTCTGCGGAGTGAAATAGCCCGTCCAGCGTGAAGATTGTGTCCCCTCGGGAAAGTTCGTTTTGGAATCAATCCCCAAGTTGATGTGCTGCTCAGTTCGAGTTACAACCGGAATACCCTGGAGCTGCTTGTTGGCGAAGTACTCTGCAGAGATTCCTGGGCGACCGTTGTTCGCAGCAGTGGAGAAGTTTGTGGCATTAGCTAATTCGCCAAGTTTCGGAATGCCGCGACTGTAGAGAACTTTCGTATTACTTCCAAGAAGATTACTGATGCCTTCGAGAAAGCTCACTGCGGCGAACGGTTGCACCCGCGCGCTGCCGCCTCCGTCCGGCACGGCTGGATATGCGTCCGGGCCGATGACAGCGATGGATTTGATTTTCGTCTTATCGAGCGGCAGCAGGTTGCTGTCGTTTTTCAGCAGAACCATTCCTTCACGCGCGGATTGCAGTGCCACTTGCCGCCCCTGCATGTTGAAACGAGGGATGGAGTAATCCGTCTGATTGCGGTCGAGCCATCCAAACCGCACAGCCGTGCGCAGGATGCGGCGAACTTTGTCATTGATTGTCGCCACCGAAACTTTACTCTGCTGGATGGCTGGTTCTAAATTCTTTCGGTTCATAAATACGCCAGAGGGCATTTCCAGATCAAGCCCGCCATTAGCGGCAGCGACCGCATCGTAGGTCGAAGTCCAATCAGACATCATAATGCCGTCAAATCCCCACTCCTTTTTGGCGACATCGGTATTCAAGTATCCGTTTTGCGTCATGTGCGCGCCGTTGGTGAGATTGTAGGAATCCATAATCGCGCCCACATGGGCTTCTTTCACGGCGGCTTCGAACGTGGGCAGATAAATTTCTCGCATTGTGCGTTCGTCAATGATTGAGTCGGTGTTGTGGCGATCGAACTCAGAGTTATTCCCCATGAAATGCTTAATAGTGGCGCTTACGCCTTGGCTCTGCATCCCCTCGATATAGCCGACCGCGATACGCGAGGCGAGAAAGGGATCTTCGCCGAAATACTCGAAGTTGCGGCCATTCATCGGCGCGCGATAAATGTTCACGCCGGGCCCCAACATGAAGTGCACGCCCCTGGCACGAGCGTCGCGGCCAATCTCGGCGCCGACTCGCTCGGCGAGTTCAGGATCCCAAGTGGCTGCAAGCGAGATCCCGCCGGCCATGGTTGTCGCGGGTCCGTAGTTGCGCACGCCGAGTGGCCCATCGGCCATCTTGAGGCGAGGAAGATTTAGGTCGGGAAAGTCGCGGATATAGAAATCGTCCACTCCGCCCAGCATGTCGATCTTCTGCTGGAGCGTCATGCGGCTAAGAATGGAGTCGACGCGCTGCTCAATCTGGGTGGTTGATTGTGTTGCTGAAGTTTGCGCCGCGATAGGAGCCACGGCTAGCAGGAAGCCGAAGAGGGAGAAGAGAACCGCCGAATAAAATTTTCGCATCATGCTCGCTTTCTCACCTAAATGGATGGGAGTTGGGGCTGCGGGACCTCATTTCCAATTTTTGGGACTGCGACTCCAGCAAAACTTAGGACACTAACATAATCCCGGCGTTAAGCCTTGCGTTTCGATGCCATCACCCAATTGATGAGCGGCCGCAGATTCGGAGGCATGGCGGCTTCATCGAGCTCGACCGAGTGCTCATGCGAATCACGTTTCACGCGCAGTTTGTATTGAAACCGGTCTGCGCCGGCATGCTCCGCTCGCAGTACCGCGGGAAGTTCAAACAAATGCGACTGCTCAATGAGATTGTTCAGCTCCGTTTGTTGTTCCGGAGACAGAGCGGTGGAGTCGATGTCATGGGCCAATCGCAATCCCGCAAATCCCCCGCTCCGCTCCAAGTGAATCTGCATACCTGTTTCTCCAAAGCGAAAGGCACGAATATTCTATGCGTTTGAACGAAAGTGCGCTCCAAAAAGAAAGGACCTGCGCTAGTCAGGTCCTGTGTGTTCGAGTAATTCGCGTTCTTAAGCCGCGGTCTTTGCCGGTCGGGCCAGCTTTTTGGCAAAAGTAGGATTGATGGTAATTCCCACTTCGTCCCAACCACTCTGCACAGCTTGCTCCTCGGCGCTGCCGGAGCCATATACCTCGCCAGCAACCGCAAAAGTGAGGTCAGCGGCGGCCTGGAAGTCAGAGTCAGCCTGCAGCCTTGTCGTGAGTGTCACATACCAAATCCTCCCGGCCTTCTCCCATGCGTATCCGCCGAGTTTCATGGCGGTCGAGTAGAAGGCATGATTTGGAATGCCCGAATTGATGTGTACACCGCCGTGGTCGTCCGTGGTGTCCACATAATTCGACATGTTGGCAGGTTGCGGATCGCGGCCGAGTTGCGGATCATCATAAGCGTTTCCTGGATCCTTCATCGAGCGCAGCGCAACGCCCCTCACGCTTGGCATGAGCAACCCCGCGCCGATCAGCCAGTCGGCCTTATCGGCCGTTTGACCAGCACCCATTTGCTTCACCAGCGAGCCAAAAACATCGGATATGGATTCATTGAGCGCGCCTGATTGGCCTTGATAGCTCAAACCGGCCGTGTACTGTGTCACACCGTGCGTGAGCTCGTGCCCGACCACGTCGATGCATTTTGTGAAACGATCAAATAAGATGCGATCACCATCGCCATAGACCATCTGGCGTCCATCCCAAAAAGCGTTGTCGAACTGCTGGTCGTAATGCACCGTGGAATCGAGCCGCAGGCCGTGGCCATCCACTGAATTGCGATTGTAGGCCGTTTCATAAAAATCATAGGTCGCCCCGGAAAAATCGTAAGCTTCGTTGAGGGCCACGTCAGCAGAGGCTGGATCACCTTCGCCTCGCACCAACGTGCCTGGAAGATCTGTCCCATTTTTCGCGTCATATACAGTGCGGCGTTTCTGTCCGGCAGACAACCCGGCAGCGAATTGGGCGAATACCTCGCGGCGTCCGCGCAACCGCTCGGTAATTGCCAAGGCGCGTAGAGCCCTTTGCCGATGCTCCGGGTGCTCTGCCAGCTTGTTCAAAATGTGTGGCGGCAGGATACAGCAGACGTGGGGAGTGGATTTCATAGACTCTCCTTTTCGAAAATTTGTGGACAATTGCAGCTCGCTTTAAGCTGAGTTGGTGGAGATGCGGGACCGGCTCATTATTGTGGTGAAGGTTGGCTTGCGCAACACCTCAAAGGTATGCTGACCCGGTCTGCTTAAATTGAGCGCAACTTTGGTTCCAAAAGGCGTTTCAGAGCAGAAATTCCTCGCGCAATCTACGCCTTGGAAAATACGGCGGTTGATCGCTATGCGTCACTGCAGCCAGACGATCCTACTTCCAGTCCAGCTATCTACAAAGATAGCTCCCTATCTGTTCGGATAGACATAACACCAGATTCGGGTTGGTGAACCGCAAGTCCGATTAGCCGAATTAAAATTTTTCATACCTGAATCCCAGAAGCAGGTTGACTCATCTCAGTAGCGTTCTCTAGTATCGCAAGAGCATGAATTCTTCCTGCCGGATGTGCGCATGTTGTTCTTGTTGTTGTATGCGTGTGTCTGGCGCAGGGAGGCTGCTGAGCTAAGTTTT
>DAIMDJ010000053.1:0-2458 GCA_036725905.1 Terriglobales bacterium | reverse complement strand
CGCAACATCACTGGTTGCCCGCTGGCCGGCGTAGATGCCCATGAGATCTGTGATGCGTCTCCTCTCGCTTTGGAGGCGAACCGTTTCTTCGAAGGCAATCCGGATTTTTACAACCTGCCGCGCAAATTCAAAGTTTGCATCACCGGATGCCGCGTGTGGTGTGCCTATCCCGAAATCAATGACGTCGGACTCACGGCGATCCGGCGGGGTTCTGAAATTGGATTTTCACTGCGCGTTGGCGGCGGCTTATCGACCGACCCGCATTTAGCTCTCCGGCTGAATGCGTTTGTGCGCTGGGAACAAGTCGTTCCCGTGCTGGCCGGAGTTGCCCAGCTTTTTCACGACAGCGAGATCCTGCGAGAGAACCGTGAGCGCGCGCGATTGAAATTTCTGTTTCTAAAGCATGGCTGGAGCGCGGAGAGCTTTCAAGACGAACTGGAACGAAGAGTCGGTTTCCGCCTTGATCCGGCGGTTGCGGAGCAGCGGCCCGATGATGTTTATCGCGACCATGTGGGTGCTCATCCGCAAAAACAGCCTGGGTATTCGTATGTGGGCGCTGCGGTGCTGCGAGGCAGAATTTCAGCTGAGCAGATGCGGAGGGCGGCCGATTTGGCCGACGAGTTTGCTGGCGGCGAACTGCGCACGACGAACATGCAGAATCTGCTCGTCGTGAATATCCCCAATCGCAATGTGGAGCAGCTGGCGCAGGGACTGGAAGCTGTCGGTTTGCGAGTGGGGGCCTCGCCATTTTGGCGTGGCGCAATCGCCTGCAGCGGGACGGAATTCTGCAAGTTGGCCATTACCGAAACGAAGAGTTTTGCTCGCTGGCTGGTGGAAGAGCTTGAAGAACGCCTGCCCGGATTCGAGCAGCACCTCAAGCTTCACGTCACCGGCTGCCCGAACAGCTGCGGGCAGCACTGGATCGCAGACATTGGGATTGAAGGCAAGAAAATTAAAGTCGCTGGACGGCTCCAGGATGCCTACTACTTCTGCGTCGGCGGTGCAGTCGGTTTGCATCAATCGATTGCTCGTCCAATCGGCTACCGGTGTTTGGCGAGTGAAGTTCCGGACGCGATTGAGCGTCTTTTGCAGCGCTATCTTCAGGAGAGATTGCCCGGAGAGAATCTGCGGAAATTCTTCGCCCGCCACAGCGACGAGGAATTGCGCGAGTGCCTGGCTGGCAGATTTTTGGCCGCCGTCGCCCGGGATGCTTCTCCGGGGCGTGTGCCGCATGCAGTTGAGGGTTAAGGAATAAACGTGACGAATTTATTTCCAATGTTTTTGAAACTCGAGGGGCGGCCGTGCCTGGTGGTGGGCGCAGGAACGGTAGCCGAAGGGAAGATTGGCAGCCTCCTGCTCGCCGGGGCCACGGTTCGTGTGGTTGCGCCTCAGGCCAATGTAGCCGTGCAGGAGTGGGCGCGGACTGGAGTGATGCGATGGGAATCGCGAGAGTTCTGTCTCCTCGATCTGGATGGCGTGTTTCTCGTGATTGCTGCTACTTCGTCGAACGAAGTGAACGGATCTGTTTTCCGCGAGGCGCAGCGCCGTAACGTGCTCTGCAACGTCGTGGATGATCCCGAACACTGCGATTTCTATTATCCAGCGGTGGTCCGCCGTGGTCAGCTTCAGATTGCGATTTCGACAGCGGGCGAGAGCCCAGCACTGGCGCAGAAACTCAGGCGGGAACTCGAATCACAATACGGTCCGGAATACGAGGGTTGGGTGGAACAACTTGGAAAGAGACGGCGGGAGCTTTTTGCACGGGACATCAATCCAGAAGAGCGCCACCGCCAGCTTCATGAGCTCGCGAGCCAACGACCTGTTGCGGCGGAATTGATTAGTAAGGGAGAACCTTCATGAACGGCAAAGTGTACTTAGTGGGCGCAGGTCCAGGAGATCCGGAGCTGCTAACGCTGAAAGCGTTGAAGGTCCTGAAACGCGCAGACGTGGTCCTCCATGACGAACTGGTGGGAGCAGAGATACTCGCACAAGTTCCTTCCACAGCTCGAATCCACAATGTCGGCAAACGTTGTGGAGGCAAGAGTACAAGCCAGCGCGAAATCAATTCGCTGCTTATTCAATATGCATTGCTGGGTTTGCAAGTGGTTCGTCTGAAGGGAGGAGACCCGTTCATCTTCGGTCGCGGCGGCGAAGAGATGCAAGCGCTCCGCGAAGCTGGCATTGAGGTCGAGGTTGTTCCAGGCATAACTGCTGCTCTCGGCGCGGCAGCCGCCATCCAAATTCCGCTCACTTATCGCGAGATTTCATCGTCGCTCGTCTTCTTGACCGGCCATCACGCAGTGGGCGCTAGTTCCGACAACTGGCCTGATGCCATCGCTTCGGATGTCACAGTTGTGGTTTACATGCCAGGACGCGACTATCTAGCAACAGCACAAAAATTGCGGGCGGCAGGATTATCTGCTGAGACTCCGTGCGCCATCGTTTCGCGTGTCGGCTC
>DAIMDJ010000052.1:0-10849 GCA_036725905.1 Terriglobales bacterium | reverse complement strand
GCAAATACAATTTGCTGATCGGCGAGCGCACGGCGGAGCAAATCAAAATTGAAATCGGGTCGGCCTATCCGCTGGATAAACCGCTGACCATGGAGATTAAGGGACGGAACCTAATTGAAGGCGTCCCGAAGACCATTACGGTCGACGATAGCGAGATTCGTGAGGCTCTGAGCGAGTGTGTTTCGACGATCATGAACGCGGTCCGTGTGGCGCTGGAGCGCACGCCTCCAGAGCTTTCCGCCGACATTAGCGATCGTGGGATCGTGCTGACCGGCGGCGGGGCATTGCTAAAGAACCTCGACAAGAGGATTCGTGAGGAAACCGGGCTGCCGGTTTCAATCGCCGACGATCCGCTGTGTAGCGTGGTGCTGGGCACGGGCAAAATGCTTAGCGACTTCAAGCTGTTGAGGAAAATTTCGATTGAGTAAGATCGTTGCTGGCCCTCAGTCATCGACCCGAACCGGGTATTCCGGGTCTTGAGGTTTTAAGAGCAGTTTTCAGTTCCCAGTTCTCAGTTTCTCGAGTCCGAGGTTGTACGTTAAAAAATGTGCTTAGAGCTGTGGCGCCGCTTGTATTGGAAGCTTAAAACTGGAACCTAGGAACTGGATCAGGCGCCATGGAAAACTTTCTCAGCCGCTACCGTAACGTAAGTATCCTGGTGGCGGTTCTGTTTGCTCAGGTGCTGGGGCTGGCAGTCCAGGTCAAACGTTCCACAGAAAACGAATCTACGCGGCTGATCCGGGTTTGGACGGTTAGCGCCGTGTCTCCTCTGGAAAAGGCTATTGTCTGGTTTCAGAGTGGGACCAGCAATCTCTGGCATGGCTATGTTTATCTACGCGGCGTGCGGCAGGAAAATCGGGAACTCAAAGACCAGATCGAGAAGCTGCGGCTGGAGCGAGTACGGCTGGTCGACGATGCGGAGCAGGCGCGCCGGTTGCAGGCCCTGCTGGGTTTCAAAGAGCAATACATTTCAAAAACCACTGCCGCGCAGGTGATCGGGTCCAGCGGAAGCGAGCAGTCGCGATCGATCTACATAGACAAAGGATCGAACCAGGGACTGGATAAAGACATGCCGGTGATCACTGCAGACGGAGTGATTGGCAGAGTGCTGAAGGTTTATCCGAGCGTCTCGCAGGTACTCCTTATCAATGACCAGACCAGCGGGGTGGGCGCGATCCTGGAGCAATCGCGTTTGCAGGGAATTTTGCGCGGCACACCGGCTGGTGAAGTAATCCTGGAAAAGGTCATGTCTGATGAGACAGTGCAGCCTGGGGAAAAAGTACTAACAAGTGGCGGAGATCAGATATTCCCCAAAGGTCTGCCGATTGGAACCGTGAGCAAGGTCTCGGCCGGACCGGAAGTGTTTCTCAATATTCGCGTGCGGCCGGCCACCAACCTGAGCAAGCTGGAAGAAGTGCTGGTGATTACCAGGAAAGAAGAGCGGCCTGCCGCAGTAGCTGAAACTGCGCCTGCGCGAGCCGTGGATATATTGTCGCAAAGGCTGCCTTCGGTTCCGGATAAGCCACGTGAGAATGCCGTTACGGCAGCAGGCAAGACGACGGGCACTCCGAATCCCGCTGCGGCGACGTCCGGCGCGACCCAGGGCCCTGCGGCGTCTGTTCCGGCTCCAAAGACTCCACCAGCTGCAAAGAACGCAACGACATCCAAACCGAGCCGGGCTCAGGTCGCAACCGATGCTGTGCCAGCTCCCAATGTCCAACCCCTTGCCAAAGGCGCAAAGAAACCCGGAGTTGATGCTTCGAGCACATCCACGCCGGCATCGGTAAAGCCAGCTATGGCGCAGAAGCCTACCCCGCCAGCGATCAAGGTTTCGCAGCAGACTACGAAGCCAATCACCGCCCCCCCAAAGCCGGAGCAGCAGCCCGCAGTCACGCCGGCTCCGCCGGAGGACAAACCTCAATAGCGTGCCCATCACTTACACATCACAAGAGCAGGTTGAGGTTTACCGGTTCAGCGCACCGGCTGCGATTCTGATTCCGCTGACGGCGCTCTTTCTGCAGGCATTCCTGCCACTGCGGCTGCATTTCTTCTCAATCTTTGATCTCCCGCTGCTGGTGGTGATTTTCTTTGCCGTGGCGCGGCGGAGCCAGGTTTCGGGACTGCTTACGGGAGCGGTAATTGGGCTTCTGCAGGATTCTCTGACCCATCACCCGATCGGGGTTTACGGCATAGCCAAGACGGTGGTCGGCTTCGGCGCCTCCTCCCTCGGGGTGAGGCTGGATGTGGAGAACCTCGGGGCACGCGTGCTGGTCACACTTTTCTTTTATGTGGTACACGAGTTCGTGTACTTCCTCGTCGCACGCGGACTAGTGGGGCTGACGCTGGAGTGGAGTTGGGGGCATGAGCTGGGATCGGCGTTTGCAAACGCGATTCTGGCTGCGATTATTTTCACGTTGTTGGATCGGTTCAAGTTGCGGGCATAGAAGTCGCTTCTCTCCTACCGTGTATGCCCTTCCGTCACCCAAACCGTAATATCTTCCAGCAACTCACGAGGCTACAATGAAGTTAACCCGAGCTGGCCAGTGACTGACATTGGCCAATGACCAAAAAGGGAACCAGCGAGTGACGACCAATGTTTGGCCGCGATGAAAAAGTGTCTTCGGTCCGCCTGACGGCGGTGCAATACATCATTCTCGTGGTTTTTCTGTTTCTAGCGTACGGGCTATGGCGGCTGCAAGTGGTACAGAGCGAGTTCTATTCCGCGGCAGCGGAAAAGAACATGATTCGTGAGGTTCCGATCCTGGCGCCGCGGGGAAAAATTCTGGATCGCGAAGGCCGGGTGATTGTCGACAACTATCCTTCTTTTACAGCGCTGCTGCTGCGCGATTCCTCGCGCAATATTTCTGCTGATGCCGATGTCATCGCACGGGGACTGCACATGGATGCGAAAGAAGTACGCGATCGCGTCCGCAGATTCGCTTCCACTCCGCAGTTCCGTCCAATTTATTTAAAAGAAGACATTACACCGGATGAGCTGGCGTTTGTGGAGTCACACCGCAACGAATTGCCGGAGCTGGATACGATCATGGCGCACCGGCGGCTCTATCCGCGTAATGGATTTATGGCGCACGTCATCGGCTACGTTGGCGAAGTGAGCGAAGACATGCTCAACCAGCCGCAGTGGGAGCTCTACAACCCCGGGGATGTGGTGGGCAAGTCCGGAGTGGAGCTGCAGTACAACAACCTCTTGATGGGCAAGAATGGTTCACGCCAGGTGGTGGTGAACAGTCACGGCAAGGAGATGGGGCAGCAGAAGGAAGAGAAGCCTGCCGAGGCGGGGAAACAGCTTAAGCTGACGATTGATGTTGATCTGCAGATTGCTGCTGAGCAGGCACTCGATGGAAGGAACGGTGCGATCGTGGCCCTCGATCCGCGGACGGGCGAGATTCTGGCGATGGTCAGCCGGCCGACGTATGACCCGAACAACTTTGCGGTGCGCATAAAAAAGGATGAATGGTCGAAGTTGGTCAATGATGATGATCACCCGCTCCTCAACAAAGCCATTCAGGCGCAGCTTGCCCCAGGATCCGTGTTCAAGATCATTATGGCGACTGCCGGATTGCAGGAAGGTATTGCGCAAGAGATGAAGGTAACCTGCAATGGCGGGGCATCGTTCTACGGACGTTACTTCAAATGCTGGGTGGTTGCCGAACATCGGGTACACGGTGTGGTGGACATTAGCAAGGCGATTTATCAGTCTTGCGACGTTTTCTTCTACACGCTGGCGGAAAAGTTAGGAATTGAACGCATTGCCAAGTACGCAACTATGTTTGGATTGGGGCAGAAAACCGGAGTGGACCTGCCGCAGGAAGTGAGCGGCGTTATGCCTTCGGAACAGTGGAAGATCCGCAACTTCAAGCAAAAGTGGTATGCGGGCGAGACGATCTCAGTAGGTATCGGGCAAGGCGCGGTGGCGGTGACGCCCATCCAACTGGCGCGTGCAATTGGCGCGATTGCCAGTGGGGGTGTGCTGCGACGGCCGCATATAACCAACCCGACTGATCTCCCGCCGAATGTGATTCCCGCTTCCACCCCGTCTGACGAAGTCAAGGTTTCTATCGATCCCAAAAATTGGGAGATCATCACCGATGCGATGGCGAATGTGGTGAATCCGGGTGGCACGGCGGCGCTGTCGCATTTGCAGGGCATTGATTTCGCAGGCAAGACCGGCAGCGCGCAAACGATCAGCAATGCGCTCAAGGCAAAACTAGGAGCAATGGGTAAGAGCAAGTTTAAAGATAACGGATGGTTCGCTGGAGTTGAGCCGCGGCGCAATCCGGAGATTGTGGTTTGCGCTTTGCTGGAGGAAGGCGAACACGGATATCTGGCGGCGCGCACCGCGGCACAGGTGATCAAGGCTTACGTAGAAAAGCAGCGGCGGACGCCGAGTAAGATGGCGAAGAGTGACGGCAAGGTAGAAATCGGGGCGCTGTGGAACGCGGCGGATACTGATGGCGACGAGGCGCTTCAGGGCGGGCGTTTTGTGATGGAGATTCCGGAGAAGCATGCACCGCTGGCGGTGGCGGCGCCGGGGTTTAACTGACAACTGAGAACTAGCGACTGAATACTGGATTTTCATGTCTCGCTATATTTCATTTCACGACTTTGATTGGGTGCTGCTGATCTTCGTCCTGCTCATCTGCGGGCTGGGCGTGATGGAGATCCACAGCGCGACTGAGCACACGAAGTTTGCGGGGGCTCACGTCAAGCAGGTGTACTGGATCGTGGGCGGACTTTGCGGAATGTTTGGGATGAGCCTGATCAACTACCAGATGCTGCTGGAGCGCGTGCACTGGATTTACATCGCCGCAATTGCCTCGCTGATGATGGTGTTGATCTTCGGTCAGAAGTATCTGGGCGCGCGACGTTGGATAAAGATGCCGGGCGGAGGGCACTTTCAGCCTTCCGAATGGGTCAAGCTCATCCTGATTCTTGCGGTAGCAAAATATTTTGCTGACCTGCACCAAAAAGACCTATCCTGGCCCGACTTCTTCAAAGCCGGACTGATGGTGGGTTTCCCCATGCTCATGGTTCTGGCGCAGCCCGACCTGGGGACCGCGCTTACTTATTTGCCGATTGCGATGATGGGCATTTTTCTGGGAGGAGTTCGCTTCAAGCAGGCGTTCATTGTCGTGCTCGCAGGCGCATTGCTGATGCCACTGGCCTGGCATGGGTTGAAGCCCTATCAGCGCAGCCGGCTGACGAGCTTCATGAATCCGGAGGCAGACAGTCAGGGCTCCGGATACCAAGTTAACCAGTCTCTTATTGCGGTAGGTTCGGGAGGAATTTGGGGGAGTTCGCAAGGATCGCAGACGCACCTGGCGTTCCTTCCAGTCCCACAAACGGATTTTATTTTTGCTGCATTCGCGGAAGAACACGGATTTGTAGGCGCGTTGGGGGTCATGCTGTTATACTTCGTAGTGCTGATGCGTTTGACCCAGAACGCGCAAACAGCGCCTGACCGCGCTGGCACGTTCGTGGTAATGGGTGTGGTGGCGGTGCTTAGCTTCCACATTCTAGTGAACATCGGCATGGTGGTCGGTTTTATGCCGGTCACCGGCATACCCCTGCCGCTTATGAGTTATGGCGGGTCTTCTGTCCTCTTCATGTTTTTGGCGCTGGGTATTGTGATGAACGTGCGCATGCGCCGTTTCGTAAACTGAAGTAGACGGAATAAAAGATTTACCGCGCTTTAGGCGCGGCCGAAAACAAGATTACGATCGCCCTCGCGTGAAGAGGGCACTCACCGGCCGGGAGCAGGTGGAGGCCGGGCAGGATTAAGCGAAGTCGCAGCCGGGCGGGTAACGGCCCCCTCAGATTTGAAGATCTGAGAGAGCGGTCACAAACCTGGCAAGCGCAGATTGCGATCAGTGCAAAAGACTTTCAAGCTTGTGCAACCGATTCGGTCTCTGGGACTCCTCCGAGGCCGAAGCCGTCCTTTTTTGAGGACGGCCATCGCATCGCTCGATCCTCCCCGTCCTTTCCTGCCGTCAGTCCGGTGAATTCTGCGGCCGCATAGCGGTCGCGACCGGAGTTTGCATGACAAAAGAATTGTTTGTGTCTTCCACCCCGCATGAAACCAAGGTCGGGATGGTTGAAGACGACCAGCTTGCAGAAATCTACCTGGAACGTGAAAACGAATACACCCTCGCAGGGTCCATCTACAAAGGACGCGTAACCCGCGTGCTTCCTGGAATGCAGTCGGCGTTTGTGGATATAGGACTGGAACGCGATGCGTTTCTCTACGTCTCCGACTTCATGGAATTAGGGGAAGATCAGGACGACCTGGAAGAAGTTCCCACAAATCGTCCCGTACCGGCGCAAGCATATCAGGCGCCGTCGCGGACGGAAGCTGAAGCCCCGGTGGGAAATGGTGGTTCAGAACAACCCGCCCCGGGGAATGCTAACGAAGCCCACGTACCCGGCCAGGGCGAGAGCTCCCCTGCGCCGGCGGAAGCGCGGGAGAATCGCTCAGCGGAAAATCGTGGAGGATGGCGCGGACGGCGCCGCCGTCGTGGGCGGGGGCGCGACCGCTTCCCGGATTCAAAATACGCGCGAGCGGGTTCCGAGACACCGCGCGAGCCGCAGCGTACAGACTTCGGGCCACCGCCGGGATATCAGCCGATCATCCTGCCGGGCGAGTCCATTTCGAAGTACCAGCGCTTGGCGCAGAACCCAGCGGCACCAGCGTCCGAGGAGCGCGCACCGGAGGCTCAGGAAACTCCGCTAGGGCAGATGTTTCCTGAGGATGAGCCGCTGTTCGCAAAAGGTAGAACTGATGAGAATTTCAGCAATCAGGAACAGCCTGAGCCAGCCGAGGCGCACGAAACCAGTTTTAACAGCGAATCGCCTGAGTGGGATCGCAAGCAGAAGCGGTTGCATGAGATGAATGTGGCGGCCGTCTTCGGCGGAGAAGAACGGGAGAATCCCCGAAACGAGGAGGGGAACACTGTGGAAGGGGCAGGTTCAGCGGGAACCTTGGAAGAGGAGGAGATCGAAGAGGAAGAAGCAGATCTCGCCCATTACGTTGAAGAGCTGGAGGAAGACGCGGCATTCGAAGAGATGGAAGAAGAGACGCACGCCGCTGATGAATATGGAGAACATGCCCAGGAGATCGCGGCGTCGGGTGATCCAGCAGCGGAAGAGGTTCCATTCTCGTCAGAGCCGGTTTCTGCGGAAGCTGCCGAAGTCGCGGAAGTAGAAGGCGTGGACGAAGAAGCGGAAGAAGAGGCGGAACTCGAGGAAGCCCAGGCCGAGGCCGAAGCAGTAGTGGAAGCCGAAGCGCTCGCCAATGGAAGTGCGGATGCGCGGGTGGAAGTCCGCGCACCGGCGGCAACTGCGCCCTACACGCAGCGCGCGCCGCGCCCAGGATACGACCGGCATGGCCCGCGCGGACGCCGAGGTGGGCGTCGGTTCCGGCGTCGCGAACCGCAAAATGTGCCGCTAATTACCGATCTCCTGAAAGAGGGCCAGGAGATCCTGGTACAGATCGCCAAAGAGCCTATCGGGAAGAAGGGCGCGCGCATCACCAGCCATATCGCGCTACCTGGCCGTTTTCTGGTCTACATGCCGACCGTGAACCACACTGGCGTTTCGCGCAAAATTTCTTCTGAAGAAGAGCGCCTGCGGCTGAAACGAATCATTAATAGCGAGCGTGAGAATGGGCATGGCGGATTCATCGTTCGCACCGCGGCTCAGGGCGCGGCAGAAGAAGACTTGCGTGCGGATATCCGCTTCTTGAAGGGCCTGTGGTCGGAAATTCGGACGCGCGCGGAAAACTCCAAGCCGCCGGCGTTGATCTATCACGACCTGAGTGTCGTGGAGCGAGTGCTGCGGGACCAGGTGACCTCGGATTTCTCTGCCATCTGGGTGGATACGGAACAGGAGTACGAACGCATATTGCGTTTTGCTAACCGGTTTCAGCCGCCATTGGTGAAGCGGGTAAAACTCTACACCAAAGAAACGCCGTTGTTCGAGCAGTTCGGTTTAAATGAGGAAATCAATAAAGCGTTAAAATCCAAAGTCTGGCTGAAGAGTGGCGGCTACATCGTTATTAATCAGACCGAGGCGCTGGTCGCCATCGACGTAAATACCGGGAAGTACGTCGGCAAGACGGCGCGGCTGGAAGACACAATCGTCAAAACCAATGTCGACGCGATCAAAGAAATCGTGCGGCAGATACGCCTGCGCGATCTTGGCGGCATCATCGTCATTGATTTTATCGACATGGACGAGCGGCGCAACCGGCAGAAAGTCATGCAGGCGCTGGAAGAGGCGTTGCGCGCGGATCGCGCCCCCTCGAAGGTGCTGCAATTTAATGATTTTGGGCTAGTGGCCATCACACGCAAGCGGGTGAAGCAGTCGCTCGAGCGCACCATCGGAACGCCGTGTCCGTATTGCCAGTCGACCGGATTTGTGAAATCGGTGACCACCGTCTGCAATGAGATTTACCTTGAGATGCGCAAAATTGCCAAGCACCTGGAGCATCCTGACGTGATGCTCCGCGTGAACCCGGAGGTTGCGAAAGCGCTAAAAGCCAACAACGGCCGGGCTTTGAGCGAAATGGAAGAACTGACTAAGAAGACCGTGATCGTGAAGAGCGATCCGGCGCTGCATCAGGAGCAGTTTGATATTAATTAGCAAGCGCTGGTGCGGTGGAGGAGAGCATCCCAGCGGAAATGATCCAAGGGGGTAAGTACAATCCTGAACGCTCTACTGCACGGCGGACCAAAGTCAACAAACCGTGGAACGGATTGGATCAACCACCTGCACAATTTTCAAAGATCCCATGAAGGGCGGGTGTTCTGCATACGGTTCCAACCGAGCAAATGCCTGACCCTTCTCCCCGAGCGCGATATACACCCAGGCGACCGTTACCGAATTAGTCTTGCCAGGCAAACGTCGAATCACAGAAAACATTTTCTGCAGAACGAATGTTAAACAAGGAACGGGCTGGCGACATCTTCGATCGCGTTAGGAAATACTCCACTGCGGATGAAGTGGAGGTTTTGTTCTATGGCGGGAAATCTGCGTTGACTCGATTTGCTAATAACACCATCCATCAGAACGTCGCGGAAGAAAACTATGGGGTGTCTGTGCGCACAGCCTTTGATGGGCGGACAGCGCGCGCGACGACAAATAAATTTGATAACGAAAGTTTGAAACGTGTCGTGCAGGCATCGGAAGCGCTGGCAAAGGTGCAACAGCCAGACTCTGATTTGCTGCCAATGCCGAACGCGGGCGAGGGCGCCCGCGCCACACAGTCGCTGCCGAGCCGGCATTTCGAGCAGACGGCCGCGGTCACGCCCGAACAGCGTGCCCACTCTGTCAGCAAAATTGTCAGTATCGCGACCAACCACAAACTCACCGCAGCAGGGATCTTCTCGTCGTCGGAATCCGTCGAGGGGATTTTCAACTCTCGCGGCCTGAGCGAGTGGCACACACAGACTTCTTCTGAAATTTCCATCACTATGCTGGCGGCGGATTCCTCCGGTTGGCAGAAAACCAACTCTCCGGATGTGGCCAACCTCAATGCCCAAGCGCTTGCCGAGACTGCGGCAAAAAAAGGGCTCGAGTCGGCACATCCTAGGGAGATTCCCGCAGGGAAGTACACGGTGATTCTGGAACCGGCCGCCGTACTCGACATGGTCGGCTTCATGTTTTTTGATTTCGGCGGTTTGGCGATTCTCGATCAGCGTTCCTTTCTGAACAATCGTGTGGGCACGAAACTGTTCGGCGACAACATCAATATCTGCGACGACGTTGTGCATCCCTTGCAATCGGGCGCTCCGTTCGATGGCGAAGGCGTTTGGCGCCATCGCGTGTCGCTTGTGGAGAACGGGGTGGTGAAGCGCCTGGTCTATGCCCGCGCCACGGCGGAAAAGATGAGAAGTTCCGAATACAAAGACAAAGTAGGTATCATCGAACCCACCGGGCATGGCTTTCCCATTCCCAACGAGATGGGCGAGGCACCGATGAATATTGTGTTCGCCGCGCCCAAAGATTCGAAGACGATTGATCAGATGGTCGCCTCAACCGAACACGGCGTGCTGGTCACGCGACTCTGGTACATCCGCGAGGTTGATCCCTACGAAAAAATTCTTACGGGGATGACGCGCGACGGAACTTTCTACGTGCAAGACGGCAAGATTCGCCACGGCATTCGCAATTTCCGCTTCAACGAAAGCCTCATCCACATGCTGTCCAACGTCGAAGAGATGGGGACGCCAGTGCGGGCGAGCGGGGAAGAGTCATTCGATATGGTCGTACCGGCTATGAAGGTGAAGGAGTTTAATTTTACCGAGGTGACGAAGTTCTAAGACCAGAACTTAGCAATTAACACTTAGCATTTGGTCCCAAGACGTTCGGCTTCAACCTTTTGAAGCAGCGAGGTTAGCATTTTCTGATGTGCACAAGATCGCCGGCAATGCGGTTTCCTTGTAATGAGATTGAGATCGTGAGCGAGCAGTAGGTGGTAGTCCAGTTCATTGGCCGAGCCTGACGCGATCTGTAGGAATCGCTGGAACTCTGCGTTTCCGCGTTTACCACAGCCTTCAGCAATATTCGCCCCGATGGATGCGCTACACCGGCGTATTTGGCTAGTCAATCCGAACAGTTCCTCACGCGGAAATCGGCCAGTCATGCGGTAGAGTTCCAGTGTTAATTCGTGCGCTCTCTCCCAAACCTTCAGGTTTCTGAAATCTTTCATCACGACACCTCGGTGAGTACCAAATGCTAAGTGCTAATTGCTAATTGCTGCTGTGATGTGCCTCACAACTCCCGCAATTCAATGATGCGCAAGCCTTTAACTCCCACCAGTTCCATGACT
>DAIMDJ010000051.1:8407-11139 GCA_036725905.1 Terriglobales bacterium | reverse complement strand
ACAGAAACGAAAGAATAGCGGGGCGCCTCTGGCGCCCTTTTATTTTAGAATCTGTCATTCTGAGCGCAGTGAAGAACCTATGCATTTGCCGTAGATGTTAACTGAAATTTGTATGCGTCGATTTTAGGCCCATGACGACCCCAATCTTTAAACGTATTCTCCTCAAGCTCTCCGGTGAAGCTTTGGCCGCCACTCAAGGTTTCGGCGTCGATCCACTTCGCATCCATGAGATCGCGGCCGAATTGGCCGACGTTCACTCTCTCGGCGTGCAAATCGCAATCGTCGTGGGAGGCGGCAACTTCTTCCGCGGCGCCGCCGAGCAGGCACGTGACATGGATCGCGTTTCCGCCGATCATATGGGCATGCTTGCCACCGTCATCAATGCCCTCGCCCTCCAGGATGCACTCGAAAAGCAGAGCATCCACACCCGCGTGCAGTCCGCGATTGAGATGAACCAGGTCGCCGAGCCGTTCATCCGCCGCCGCGCCATCCGCCACCTTGAGAAACAGCGCGTCGTGATCTTCGCCGGCGGCACCGGTAATCCTTACTTCTCGACCGACACGGCCGCCTCGCTCCGCGCCATGGAGATCAAGGCTGACGCCATCCTCAAGGCCACCAAGGTGGATGGAATCTACGACGCCGATCCGCTCGTGGTCAAAGACGCCAAGAAATTCACCGAGATCACCTACATGGAAGTTCTCAAGCAGGGACTAAAAGTAATGGACTCTACCGCCATTTCGCTCTGCAAAGACAATAATCTTCCCATTATCATCTTCAACCTGAATAACCGCGGCAACATTCGCAAAGTCGTTACCGGCGAAAAAATCGGATCGCTCGTAAGTGCGTAAGTCTTGGCCACGGACCTACGTGGATTAAGACTGACTTCTTTTTAAGAGGTTTGATCTGCAGTCCGTGCAAATCCGTGGCTCAAGGGTTAGGTTTATAATGCAACGTTTCAAATCTACGGAGCTTTCCTATGGCCCAAGCCACAATGGCTGCAATCCCCGGTCTAAAAGACACCTATTCTCAGCTTAGAGCGCGCATGGAGAAAGCGGTGGAGGACTTTCGCAAAGAAATGGCCACCACGCGCACGGGCCGTGCCAACGTGCATATGCTGGACGGCGTCAACGTTGATTATTACGGCACGCAAACACCCTTGAACCAGATTGCCACCGTGCACGCCGAGGCTCAACTGATCACGGTGCAGGCCTGGGACACTTCCCAGCTCCAGGTGATCGAAAAAGCCATCCGTTCGGCCGACCTAGGCCTTAATCCGATGAACGACGGCAAGATTATCCGCGTTCCCGTCCCGCCCCTCACCGAAGAGCGCCGCCGCGAAATGGTCAAGCATCTTCACAAAGTTCTTGAGGAGCACCGAACCGCCATCCGCAACATCCGCCGCGATGGCAACGACGCCATCAAGAAAGCCCTAAAAGACAAGAAGATTACGGAAGACGAGGAAAAGCGCGCCATGGAAGAGATCCAGCGCCTCACCGACGACGAAATCAAGAAGATGGAAGACATGAGCAAGGCCAAAGAAAAAGAAGTGATGGAAATTTAGAGCCTGTAACAAAATGGTTATGGGCGTCCGCCCACCCGCCAGGGGATGAAAAGGGGCGTCTCGCGGAACTCGGGCATTCTGTTTGCACCGCGAAGTCGGGTATCCCGGACAGTCCATGTTTGTAGCAAGTTAAAACATCCGCTTTTGGTGGCACGTGAAATTCCGGTTTCAGTTAATCTCCCCTCAGCCGCCGGGGTGATGGGAAAGTGGGAATCCCACGGGGTAGGCGGGATTCCCAAGCGAGGGGGGAAGGTCTGCTTTTGGGACTTTTCCACGGAGCGTCTTTTCCACAACCCGTCGCGCCCGCGATTGCGTTGACGATCAGATGATAGGTGGAACCGCCCAACCTTCAGCGTGTGGCCTCTGCCCGAGCCAGCACAACGGCCGTGCTCGACGCCATCGAATCGTAATAGCTAACGAAGCGGCGAGGTTCTGGCGCGTCATAGGTGCCAAGATTGTGTGCCCAACGAAATCCTACGGGCTGATACCACAGCTCGGCTTCGACACGGAACGGACCCTGCGCATCGGCGAGAGCCACTGAGTACCTTACCAGGCTTCCCGCGTCGGTAAAGTCGGGATCGTCCGCGGCTTCCCCGACAACTGCAATATCCTTTTCGGCAGTATTTTTCCGAAACCCAGAGGGTAGCAGCCGGTTGTCTTTGAGGTATCCAACCGCCGAGAGCAGCCCCGTAGTCACGCGCCCTGCTGAGTCTTTCAGAATCGGCTCGTAGATTTCTACCTGATCGCTCCTGGTAATCTTGCGATAATGGGGTTCAAAGTGCGTCGGGTCAGCATCATTGTCATTTCCCTGAATGGACCCATCCGGATTCAGAGCGCCCGATTCAAACACCGTGCCTCCGTCGTGATCTTTGACGACCACATGGAGCCAGGCTCGGCGCGAGGGGTATGCGGTCGGGAGTTTATGACCACTCAGGTTTTGCACAAACACTTCCGCCTGGAGACTGCCGGAGCTTATGCCGATGCTGCGAATACTGACCCGAGCAGATTCGGATTGCAGAAAGGCAACCGTTCTCTCCGACGCAGCCGTCAACTCCTCAGGCAGTGCCGCAACATCCAGATCCTGGCGATAACGATTCAGCATTCCCTGCACAAAAAAATTCGCCGCGACAAAAACGTGGCGATGCACTCCCGTGCGCGGCACGCCAAGAAC
>DAIMDJ010000051.1:6830-8307 GCA_036725905.1 Terriglobales bacterium | reverse complement strand
GACATGGGCATGTGGCAAGTGGAGCAGACATCTTCAATGTCGGCGCGCGATTCCGGATGGTCGATGGATTCTCGCCGTACGCTACCCTGCCAATATGGGTCGCGCGAAGAATTCGCCATCATGCCGGAACGCCAATCGAGTCCAATGGAGACATCTTGTCCTGACGATGTCACCATGCCGTTGTGACACGCCAGGCAACGGTCTGATGTTTGAAATTTTCGGTCCAGTGCGGGATGCTGCGCCCCACTCATCAGCGTGGGCGCTGTAATTATGAGGCCTGCTAAAAAGGACAAACACCCGCGCTTTGGCATCACCAACCTTCAGTCAACTTGCCGTCTTGCCAATCCCACAGAATGTAAAACATCACCTGGACCGGTCGTCCGGCTGTATTGCTCACGGGAGTGCGAACGCCTAGGTTAGCCTTGATGTGCTGGCGTCGGCTGATCGTCACTTGCATTTGCGGCACCAGGTCCCAATTTGTCTTCGCTCCCCTGGTGAGCTCTCGGTCGGCTAAAAACTCGACCATCGGCGACCATAATCGCCCCAGCCCATGATCCGCCGCGAAACTTTGGCCCAAAGCACTCCGCCAGAACACTGATTGAGGAGATATATCCGTGTGGCGAGGTAAATCGGCGCCCATTTGAAATTGCACAAAAGTATTCGTAGGAAAAAGCTGGTCAAAAGCCGCAAACGTCTCGAATGTCGTCGTGCCAGTCCCCAAGCTATGGGTCTTGTTGCCGGTCGGCACGATGACCTCTCCCTGCAGGCTCAAAATCGATCCGGAACGCAGGCTCGCGAACATTTCTCGCTTGACCCCAAGCACGGTATCGCCAACGCCTCCATACCAGACGTGGTTCTGATTTTGAAAGTTGATAGGAACGTCGACCTCAATCTGATTTTTCACGCCGAAGCGCTGCTCGTGAATAACGTCATTCGATACGCCCGGCGCTCCCCGCGCATTGACTGCGCTCGAAATTACAACTTCGTCCTCCGGATATGCTTTCTCGGTCACGAGGGCCCTAGGCAGATTCAACTCCCCACGCGCCCAATGCTTATTGCGACAGAAACCTCGCATGTACTCGATCACCTTACTGATCTGCTCAAGATTCAGAGCATCCCCGAATGCGGGCATGATTTGTGAGAATCCGCGGGAAGGTCCGCCGTGCATGATCACGTCCTCCCATGCGGTGTTGGGCTCCGGCGTCGTCTGATCGCACCGTGTGAAGTCCGGGAACGAGTCCGGTGGCTCAAATCCGGCTATCGTTTTCGGCGTTCCTCTGCCATCAGGACCGTGGCAGGCTACGCAAGCTGACTTGTAGATGTGCTCACCCGTATCCAGGCGCAGGGCTGACTGATTTCCAGCTTGAGCAAACAGCAAGGCGGAGGCAGGTAATAGCCAGAGTACGACGTGTCGTATCACCAGTCGAACGTAGGCAGGCACAGCAAAAGAGTTTAGCAAAGGACGACGAGCAAGAAG
>DAIMDJ010000051.1:5054-6730 GCA_036725905.1 Terriglobales bacterium | reverse complement strand
ACTGGGAACCCATTGCATCGCGCGGGTGTCCAATCCTCTCAGACACGCGTGCCCGAGAGGAGCAAGGTTTATGGCATTCTCGATGGCAGGCGGTGGTCCGTCTCGTCCCGAAATCAACGTAACTCCACTGATCGATGTTCTTCTAGTTCTCATCATTGTGTTCATGGTAGTGGTCGCGATGGACAAGGAATACGTCGAGAAGGCGCAGATTCCGCAGCCCGATCAGAAACAGACAGCAGAGCCAGCAATCGCGCACTATCGTGATCCAGATCGTGTGGACTACTAATGGTCAGCCGCCGGCGCTAAAGATCAACCAAGAGAATGTGCGATGGGAAGACCTGGAGACGCGGCTGGCGGAAATCTATTTGAAACGGGCAGAGAAAGTTGCCTTTGTACGGGGAGATGCTGATGTTGACTTTCAATATGTGGCAGACGTAATTGATGTCGCGCACCACGCGGGAGTGGAGCGGATTGGACTGCTCACGGAACAACCCGAGTCCGGGGGAGAGTAGGTGCTGGGTTCCGCAATCGGGTTATCCTCTAGAGTCCGCGATGGAGGCCAGGCGAGACGCCCCGGCCTTCCATTTACGCTCAGATTCCATTTTGTTGGCGAAGCGCAGGCCGATACAATAAAAATCATGGTCGCCTGGCAAGAATTCCTGGAAAGCAATCCGGATATCAGCGGCGGGGAAATCTGCGCCGCAGGAACGCGAATTCCCGTAACCGTGATTCTGGATAGCCTCGCCGAAGGATCCTCTAAAGAAGAGATTCTGAACAGCTATCCTTCCCTTAAGCCGGAGCACATCGAGGCTGCACTGGCCTATGCAGCAGAATTAGCGCACGAAGAACGTCTACTCCCGATTCGGGGAAAATGAGATTTAAGCTCGATGAGAATCTGCCTCGGGAACTCGCGGATGATCTCCGGCGGCTTGGGCACGACCCCGATAGCATCGTTGAGGAGGGACTCTCGGGGGCAAAAGACCGAACGGTGCTGCAGGCTGCTCGAACCGCGGGTCGCGTCCTGCTGACTCTCGACAAAGGTATTGCCAGCCTGCTGCAGCACCCGGTTCACGAACATGCGGGCGTGGTGCTGTTCCGACCTGATACGGCGGGACGGCGAGCAGTCTCATCCTTTGTTCGTGCACGGCTCTCCGCTCTTCTGGAAATGGAGCTTGCCGGGCGTCTGACTGTCGTCGGTTCCACTCGGATTCGCGCTCGGTGAACCTCTTCTGGTAGAGGTCTCGAACATGTCCCAGCTTTCCTTCTTTTTCCCCGGGAATCCCTCCGTCATCAGCCTGCGAGGAGGCTTACCAGTGACGGCAATCTCAATCACGCGCACGATTTTTAATCCAGATCGGTGTCCCCAGGAACCCGAATGCGCGGCGAATCTGATTTTCTAAAAAGCGCTGGTAGGAAAAGTGCAGCCTCACCTTGCGATCGGTAAACAGAATGAACGTGGGCGGAGCAACTGCCGCCTGGGTCATGTAATAGATTTTCACTCGCTTCGACGCGGGTACTGAAGCGCGGTCGAAATCAACCTGCTTTAGAAAGCGATTCATTTCTGCAGTCGGGATTCGTTTGCGGCGTTCGCTGGCAACTTTCTCGAGCATCGGAAGGATTTTCTCCGCCCCTTTTCCGTTTGTGGCAGAGATAAACAGCACCGGTGCGTAGCTCAG
>DAIMDJ010000051.1:0-4954 GCA_036725905.1 Terriglobales bacterium | reverse complement strand
ATCACTGAACGACCGCTCTCATGCGCGTAGCCTGCGATTGCCGCGTCAAGCTGGCTGACACCTTCTGTCGCATCGATCACCAGCAGAGCGATATCGGCGGCCTCCAGATGCTTACGTGCCATCACCACTGAAAGCTTTTCGGCCATCAGGTGAGTTTTGCCTTTGCGGCGAATGCCAGCAGTATCGATGAAACGAAAGCGCTGCCCATCGCGCTCGACGACTTCATCCACCGCATCTCGCGTTGTGCCCGGAACGGGCGAGACAATCGCCCGCTCTGAGCCAGTCAGCCGGTTCAACAATGTGGACTTGCCAACATTCGGATGCCCGATGATGGCAACTTTGATCTCTGAAGCGCTTTCTTCTCCCGTGTCCTCCGTGCCCTCTGTGGTTATCCGGTCTTCCGAAGGCAGCGCTTCGAGCACAGCGTCAAGCAACTCATCGACTCCACGCCCATGTTCTGCGGAGATTGGAAACAGCTCACGAATTCCCAGGCGGTGAAATTCGTTGGCAA
This sequence comes from Terriglobales bacterium, assembly GCA_036725905.1. Classification (GTDB taxonomy): domain Bacteria; phylum Acidobacteriota; class Terriglobia; order Terriglobales; family Acidobacteriaceae; genus QIAB01. Next base: position 4,443 of record DAIMDJ010000051.1, on the reverse strand, counting down.
GCGCCTGCTGCTTTTCCGTATCAATCTTATTAATCGCCAGAAACAGTGGCTTGCCGGTTTTGAGCAACCGCCGCGCCAGTTCCAGATCAGACGCTGCGAGTTCCGTCCGTCCATCCACAACCATGACAATTGCCGCCGCTTCCCCAAGCGCAACTCTCGCCTGACGAAAAACCTCCGCCGGAATGAAATCCTTTTCATCAGGGATGATCCCTCCGGTATCAACCAGGCGTAGCTGCCGGCCTCTCCACTCACCTTCGCCATAAAGCCGGTCACGAGTGATGCCGGACTCGTCGCCGACGATAGCGCGCCGCGAGCCGACAATTCGATTGAACAGCGTCGATTTGCCGACGTTCGGACGGCCGACGATGGCGAGGAGGGGACGCGAGACTGTCATGGACGAGCAATACCCACGTAGAGACAGCCACCCTCGGCTGTCCGCCGTGATGCAAGCAGTTCGACCGGCTGGGCAGCCGAGGGCGGGTGTCCCTACGTGTGCAGTGGAATATTATAGAGACTCTGTGGCATCCACTTCGCAGCCCTCCGCTTCAGCGCAGAAAAAAGATGTTTCCCTCTACCAGTTTTTCTCTCCGGGAGGCGTGCTCTCACGCACCCACCCCGCATACGAATTCCGCCGAGGCCAGCTTCAGATGGCGCAAGCCGTAGAGCAGGTGCTCGGGGAAAAGCGGCATCTGATTGTCGAAGCCGGCACTGGCACTGGCAAGACGCTGGCTTATCTGATGCCGGTAATTCGCTCGGGCAAGCGGGTCATTATTTCTACTGGAACGAAAAATCTGCAGGAGCAACTCTTCTACAAAGACATTCCCTTTCTAGAGCAAGCGCTCTTTCCGAATGGCGAGGGCAAGTTGAGCGTCTGCTACATGAAAGGCCGCAACAATTATCTTTGCCGAAAAAAACTCTACGATCTTACTGATACGCCGGTCCTCAGCGGCCTGGATGAAATCGAGCACTACCGCGCGATTGCTGCATGGGAGAAGAACACGCAGACGGGCGACCGGGCGGAGCTGGCATCGCTGCCTGAAGCGAGCGCGCTCTGGCACAAGCTCGACGCTCGCGCCGACACCTGTCTCGGCCAGAAATGCAGCTCGTGGGATCGATGTTTTATCACCGAAATGCACCGCCGGGCGATGGAGAGCGACATCATCATCGTCAATCATCATTTATTTTTTGCGGACCTGGCGATCAAGCAGCAAGCCGAAGACGCGCATGATGCAGGCATCCTGCCCGACGCGGGCACGGTAATTTTTGACGAAGCCCACGAACTGGAAGATGTCGCCAGCAGCTACTTTGGGATCGCGGTCAGCAACGCCCGCGTGGAAGAGCTGTGCCGCGATGTTGAGGCTTCGCTGCAGCGCAATCACCTGCTCTCGGCATCCGTTTCGGGAGCATTGAAGAGTTTGCGAGAGCGCGCCATGTTTTTCTTCGCGCTGTTGCCGCAAGGCGACGGACGCTTCGCGTTTGAAAATCGCCGCGAATTCCTGGAAGAAAATGGCGAGGAGTTTCTGGCGCTGCAGCATTCGCTCGGACGCATTGGCTCAGAGTTGGAAAATCTGTCGTCCAAACCGGAGGAGATCTTCAACTTTGTTCGTCGCGCTGGGGAGTTGCAGGTGCAGCTCGGGTTCCTCATGGAATCCGATGACCGGAACACCGTCTTCTGGATCGAGCGAAGACGCGGTGGCCGAGACAAATCGAATGTGTTTCTTCAGGCCACGCCGATCGACGTAGCGCCAATCCTGAAAAGTTGTTTGTTCGACAGACTGGAGTGTGCTGTCTTGACCTCCGCCACACTCGCCGTAGGCGGCGGTTTCGACTACATGCGCCGCCGTCTGGGCCTTGAGCAAACCCGTGAACTAGTGCTGGCCTCACACTTCGATTACGCGAATCAGGCGATGTTCTACGTTCCTCCTGACCTTCCGGATCCGCGTACGCCGCAGTTCGCCGCCAAAGCCGCCGATTGCATTCGCCGCCTCCTGGAGATCACACGCGGCCGGGCTTTCGTTCTCTTCACCAGTTATGCGCAGATGAACGAGATTTACCAGCGCCTTCTCGGAGAGCTGGAATTCCCCATGCTCCTGCAAGGCGATGCTCCGAAAACCGCGCTGCTCGAGGAATTTCGCCTCACGCCAAACGCCGTTTTGTTCGCAACTTCATCTTTTTGGCAAGGAGTGGACGTGCAAGGCGAGCAATTGAGTTGCGTGATCATTGACCGCCTGCCGTTCGCTGTTCCAACAGATCCGGTGGTTGCGGCACGAGTGAAATCAATTGATGCTGAAGGTGGCAATGCATTTTTCCAATATCAGGTGCCGGCAGCGGTCATTAGTTTAAAGCAGGGTTTCGGACGGCTTATTCGCTCTTTGCACGATCGCGGCCTGCTGGTGCTGCTCGACAATCGCATCCTGAAAAAAGCGTACGGGCGAGTATTTGTCGAAAGCTTGCCGGCTTATCGGCGGACAACTGAGCTAAGCAGAGTGGCACAGTTCTTTGGAGCGCAATAGTTTGCTTCGACGAGGCTGACCCGTCGTGAGACATTCGCTGCCCCTGGACTTCTTGTCTTTCAACGCGGCAAGGCGAACAACGTGCTTACCGGGGCTGATGCACTCAGAGTAAAATAATGGATTGTGCATAGCGACCAGGTGCCCGTCGTCGGGCCGCTGAAGGGATTCCATGTTCGAGGTTACTGTCGAAGACTCATTTGCCGCCGGGCACTACCTCCGCAATTACCGCGGGAAATGTGAGAATCCCCACGGCCACAATTACAAGATTCGGGTCACGCTGGCCGGCAATGAACTCGACAGGGCAGGATTGCTGCTCGATTTCAAAGACTTGCGCGATGTGATGAAGCACGTCATCGACCGTCTTGATCACCAGATGATTAATGACATCCAACCGTTCACGGAGCTGAATCCCTCAGCGGAAAATCTGGCCAAGTATTTTTACGACGAAACGAACGGCAGTTTGCGTTCCTCGACGAACGGAAGAGTCTGGGTGAAAACGGTAACTGTGTTCGAGACCGACACGACGACGGCGACGTACTCTGAGTAGTGAGGCGGCTGTCCCCTCGGGGCGTTCCACCCGCCAAAGCCGGCGAGACGCCAGCGCTACTTGTACATGCAAATAACTGAAATCTACAAATCGATACAGGGCGAGTCAACGCATGCGGGCCTGCCGTGCGTCTTCGTTCGCCTGACCGGCTGCAACCTGCGTTGCTCGTGGTGCGACAGTGAATACAGTTTTTATGGCGGCCGCAAGATGACCATCGAGCAGGTCTGCGGTGAGGTTGAACAGCTCAGTGCCAGCGGCGGACTGGTCGAAATCACCGGTGGCGAACCGATGCTCCAGGAACGCGAGGTCATCCCACTGATGCAGCGTCTTCTGGATGCCGGCTACAAGGTCCTGCTGGAAACTAGCGGGGAGCGGCCACTAGAGCGTGTTCCCTCGGGTGTAATCAAAATTGTTGACGTGAAATGCCCCAACTCGGGCGAGCCCGATACTTTCCAGCTCGAAAATTTGGAGACATTACACGCTCATGACGAAATCAAGTTTGTGCTAAGCGACCGGACGGATTACGAATTTGCGCGCGAATTTGTCTGCTGCCATAGCCTCGCAGCGCGCGTAAATGCAATTTTGTTTTCTCCCGCATTCAGTAAAGAAGCGAGCGGCGGACGAGATAGCTCCCACTGTCTGCTCGATCCGCGGGAGCTTTCGGAGTGGATGCTGGCTGACGACGTTCCCGCGCGATTGAACCTACAGATTCACAAGTTCGTCTGGGATCCGGCGATGAAGGGAGTGTGAGGATTGGCAATTTTCATTTGTCGCCACTCGGCAATCGAAAATTAAAATGCGTCACTCTAGCCCACAAGCTGTTGTCCTGCTGAGCGGTGGCATGGACTCCTGCGTCTGTGCGGCGCTGGCTGCGCGCGACCACGAAGGGGCTGCCGCTCTGCACGTCAGCTACGGCCAGCGTACGGAAGAGCGCGAGCGGCGCGCGTTTTCGGCAATCTGTGACCGTTTGCATATTCGTGATCGCCTGGTTGTTCGTAACGAGGCTCTGCGTGCAATCGGCGGATCGGCGCTAACTGATCCCGAAATCGCCGTTCCAGACTCGCACGAGATTGGGCGCGAGATCCCGGTCACGTACGTTCCCTTCCGCAATGCGCATTTTCTGGCCGTCGCGGTGAGCTGGGCTGAAGTCATCGGAGCAGAAAAAATCTATATAGGAGCAGTGGAGCAGGACAGCTCCGGCTACCCTGACTGCCGTCCAGCGTACTATCATGCATTCAATCAAGTTATTAAAGCCGGCACAAAAGAGGGCAACATTGAGGTCGTGGCCCCTCTGATCGCTATGCGCAAAGCGCAGATTGTGCGGCTCGGCCTTGAATTAGGCGCGCCCTTCGATTTAACGTGGTCTTGTTATAGCCGGGAAGA
>DAIMDJ010000050.1:0-11230 GCA_036725905.1 Terriglobales bacterium | reverse complement strand
CATAAAGCTGGAAGAAGGGTTTCACGCCGTCATAGATGAGCGGCTTTACCAGCGGCGCACGAAAACAGCAGTCGTCTTCGGCGTCATAGATCAGCAAGGTCGGCCGTGGAGCCATCATCGCAGTAAGGTGCGTATAGTCCAGGCCCGCGAGAAGATCGGTCCCGTTCTGTTCGATATCTCCCAAGTCTCCATATTTCCGCGCTTCCACCTTTGCGGACACCGAAGAATAGCCGGCCACCGGAACGGCTGCTTTCACACGCTCGTCCAGAGAACTCAGAAAAATGGTTTGCCATCCGCCCCCGGAGAGGCCGGTGACGCCCAGGCGACTGCGATCCACGTTGGCGTGGTTGTAGAGATAATCGAGCCCGCGCCGCATTTCGAGCAGGAAGATTCCCAGCCCGTTTGCGCCCACCAGGTCGAGATGCGCGCTGTACCAATGCTGATTACCATCCTGGCGAAGCTCTCCGAAGAAAAACCATTCCAGGTTGAGCGCCAGAATCCCGTGCTTTGCGAAGTTGATGCATCGCTTTTGCTTGTACTCAACAGCCTTTCCCGGCGGGCCGACGTGACCGTTCACGTTGAGGATCGCTGGCACTTTCCCCCGCAGCTTTTCCGGCTCATAAAGAATCGCAACGGATTGAAAGCCGGGCACAATCTCATAGCGAAGCTTTCGCAGCCGGTAACCTTGGCCTGTTTCGATCACTCCGATGTCTTCAAACCTAGGCGGAGTGTTGACCCATTCATCGGGCCATCCGTGAAACACCACGTCCTGGAGCAGATGTTGCCGCAGGCGTTTCTCCTCCTCCGTCCATTGCGGCGCATTCGTTACTGTAGGCGGCGGAGCAACGCGGCTGAGAATGTACGACTTGACCTGATGCACAGCGACACTGGGTGCTAGAATCTCTTCGCCAAGGACTTGGCCGATCTCATCCGGGTCGCTTTGGCCAAAGACATAGCCAGCAGCAAACACGAAGGTGGGGAGTGGAAGAAACAATAGACAGAGGCGGCGAAACCAGAACATCAGAACCTCCTGACTGGAGCTATGCCCCCTCGCATTCACACTGACCGTAACTGCATATCACAGAATTAGCGAAGAACCGATAGCGCGCGTTTGTATTACGACGGCAAGCGCGCCAAGCCTTGGAAAGGAGGGATCCCGTGAGTGATCCACTATCGCGCAGGAAATTTCTAGGTAGCACAGGAGCGGTTGCCGCAATCCCGGCGTGGTGGGACTTGCTTCGAGGAACGCACCGCAATTCGTTTTCATTTGGCCATGGGAAGGCTCCATCCCCCGGAAAGACAGACCACATCGTCGACATGCATGTGCATTTTGATGAGAAGAATCCCAATTTCATCAGCGACTTTCTGAGAGTGTCGGAGAAGTTGAATCTCACGGCGTGTTTGCTCACTCCTTTTGCTAACCGAAAAGTGGTCGCGGACGCGGCAAAGCAACATCCCACGCAAATTATTCCCTTCGGCTTCGTGGATCTGGACGCTCCGGACGTGGTCAAGCAGGTAGAGGAACTGCACGCGATGGGCTACCGCGGCCTCGGCGAGATGGAGTTCGTAAAGAGGCCGTATAACGATCCGTCGTATCTTCCGGTATACGAATTGGCGAACCGTTATGGCTGGATCGTTCTTTTCCATACGGGAATTGTGCTACGGAGAAAATTTGACGAGCCGGAAGACGTGGCCTCCGGCCGCATGCGTCCGATTTACCTGGAGGAAATTGCACGGCGCTTTCCGAAAATCACAGTGCTTGGCGCGCACTGCGGCAATCCCGAATACGAATGGGCGGCGGAAATTGCCCGGTGGAACCCCAATGTATTTTGGGACCTTAGCGGTTCCACGCTCACGAAAATGCAGGGGCGACTTGCGGATTTCCAGAAAATCTTTTGGTGGTCGAACACAGAATGGCAAAGCCCGGAGTGGAAGGCAAAGAAGCTTGATAGTGACCCGAGCGCGTTTGTGAAGATTGTCTTCGGGTCGGATAACGGTCTGGATGGAATCGAGTCGGTCGTGAATCAATACCACGCGCTGTTCGAAGCGTGTGGAATTCCAGCGAATACGCGCAAGATGATCATGGGTGGAACGCTTTCCAACATGCTGGGACTGCCCGATGGTCATTAAGGTATACGAGGACAAGGCCTCTCTGGGCCGGGCGGCTGCGGAACAGGCCGCTGTTTCTCTCCGCAACGCGATACAAAGCAGGGGGAGAGCACGAATCATTGCCGCGACGGGCGCCTCGCAGTTCGAATTTCTGGATGCCCTGACCGCGATGCTCGGCATTGAGTGGCCGCAGGTAGAGATGTTCCACCTTGATGAATATATCGGGCTGCCAGTTTCTCATCCAGCCAGCTTTCGCAAGTACCTCCTCGAACGTCTGATTCACAAAACGGGAGTCACCAAGTACCACTTTCTTGATGGCGACGGGAATGTTCCGGAAATTGTTCACAAGGTCTCCGTAGAGCTAACGGCTGCTCCGATCGACATCGCCTTTGTGGGCATCGGCGAAAATGGCCACCTCGCATTCAACGACCCCCCCGCAGATTTCCAAACCGAAGAGCCTTATATCATTGTTGACCTCGATGAGCCCTGCCGCCGCCAGCAAGTGGGAGAGGGTTGGTTTGCCTCTCTTTCGGAGGTTCCCACGCGGGCGATCTCCATGACCGTGCGGCAGATATTGAAAGCGAAGGAAATTCTTGTCGTAGTTCCCGACGCGCGAAAAGCACAAGCGGTAAGGTCTTGCTTCGAAGGCGAGATCACCCCCATGGCGCCCGCATCCATTCTGCGCAAACACGCGAACACGACCGTGTTTCTGGACAAACTTTCCTCCGCTCTGCTGGGCTCGCAAAGCAAAGGCAGCATCGCCTAAATTTAAAATGCGCATGGCCAGAATCGGTCAAAACAGCTCGACGCGCAGCCAACCCACGCGGCATTTGCGCTGGTGGATTGGGGCATTGCTGTTCGCGTTTACGGTCATTAATTATATTGACCGGCAGACGCTCTCGTTGCTCGCGCCCTATCTGAAACAGGACTACCACTGGACCAACACCGATTACGCCAACATCGTCATCGCATTCCGTGTGGCCTATTCCATCGGCCAGACCTCTGCGGAAGGTTGCTGGACCGCATTGGCACAAGGCGCGGGTTGACGCTCTCCGTGTTGTGGTACTCGCTGGTATCGATTTTTACTCCGCTGGCTCGGGGCTTCTACGGTTTCGTGGCCTTCCGTTTCCTGTTGGGAGCGGGAGAATCCGCCAACTGGCCCGGCGCAACCAAAGCGGTTTCCGAATGGTTCCCCAAGCGCGAGCGAGCTCTGGCAACGGCTCTTTGACAGTGGGGTCGTCTGTCGGCGGTGCCATTGCTCCCTTCCTCGCATTGACCGTGTATTCCGGTGGAGATGGCGGCCCGCGTTCGAGCTACCGGGGTTGCTCGGTTTCCTCTGGCTCGTCGTTTGGCGACGTATGTATCACACGCTCTGGAACATCCGCGCATCGACGAAGCCGGACGCCAAATGATTCTCGCCGATGTCCTGGACGCCGTTGTGACAGCAAGTCAGCCGCGGCAGCGCTGGGCAGCCCTCCTCAACCTGCCTCAGACGTGGGGAACGATTGTTGCCAAGGGTCTGACTGACCCGGTGTGATTCTTCGTCACCGACTGGTCCCCGATTTATCTGGTGGCAAAAGGCATTCCGCTAAAGGGCGGCCTGCTCGCGGTTTGGGTTCCCTGTATCGCCAGCGATTTGGGAAATTTCTTTGGCGGGGCCGCCTCCGGCTATCTGATCAAGCGCGGCTGGTCGCTTGGCGCGTCCCGGAAGGCGCTGGTTGTGTTCGGCGGATTCGGCCCGTTGCTGCTCATCCCACGGTTTTCACGTTCAAGCTGTGGGCGATAATAGCGCTTTTCGCTCTGGCCACGTTTTCCTATGCTGCGTTTTCGACAATTGCCAATGTGCTGCCTTCGGACTTGTTTAAAAGCGCCTCGGTTGCGTCAGTGAGCGGTATGAGTGGAAGCGGCGCGGGCATCGGCACGATCGTGGCTTTTAAGCTGATTGGATACTTCTCCGATGCGCGCCAGACTGCGGGCGCCCATTCTTTTGACGCCATCGTGATCTTTGCTGGCATGATTCCTTTTCTCTCGATGATTCTCGTGTTACTTCTCGTTCGCAACTCCCAGGCGACCGAGGAGGGGCCGGTCCGGCGTATTTGACGCGTGTGGTCCGGTTCCTTGAGTTGCCGCCGCCTCAAAGGGTGATACACTCTCGACCGTCAAGTCGAAGGGTGCTGGCTAAAGCCTAACTCACAGGCCACCAGCTCGCGTACAGCTCTGAGGTTCCCTAGGGAGGCAATGTGGCCACCACAACCCAGGAGACCCTTACGACCTCAGCGACGGTGAAACGCGTCCCGCCCGGGCGCGGGACGGAACCGAAACGCTACGCCTCGCTCGATGCCTACCGCGGCTTCATCATGCTGATCCTCGCTTCGGAAGGTTTTGGTTTCTCCGCATTGCACGGCGATCCCACATGGGGCGGCATTGCGCGCTGGTTTGATCACGTGCCTTGGGACGGCGGCGTCTTCTGGGACATGATCCAACCCGCCTTCATGTTTATGGTGGGTCTGGCCATGCCCTTCGCGCTGGCGCGGCGCAAGGAGCTGGGCGCGACCGAACACGATAACCTCCGCCACGTCTTGATGCGGTCCCTGCGCCTCATCTTCCTGAGCCAAATCATCATTTGGATTGGATCGGGAGCCATCAAGCCGCAGCTCATCAACGTGCTGTCGCAGATCGCATTCACTTATACCCTGACGTATTTGCTTCTAAAATTGCGATGGCGACATCAGGCCGCTGCGGCCATTGTCCTGCTCGCGGGATGGACAGCGCTGTTCTTCGCATTCCCTGGTCCCGACGGGGCTTTTTCTCATCGGAATCATATCGGGCTCGTGGTGGACCGCGCGATTTTCCACTACGACTACGATCCGGCTTACTCCACGCTCAACTTCATCCCGAGCACCATGTGGACTTTGGGCGGCGCGTGGGTAGGAACCTTGCTGATGCAGTCCAAATCGCATGCGGACAATTTGAAGAAGCTGGCTGGCGGAATGGTTTTGTCCTTTGCCGTGGCATTCGCCTTGCGCCCGTGGATTCCTTTTATCAAGCAGCTTTGCACGGCAAGCTTCATCCTCTATAGCCTCGGGTGGGTGCTGTTCATGCTGATTGGCTTCTACCTGATCATCGAAGTCATGGGGTATCGGAAGTGGGGCTTCCCTCTTCTTGTCGTGGGGATGAATTCAATTTTCATTTATTTCGTGAGTGAAGTCCTGCGCGGGTGGCTGGACCGTGCCGTCGGCGTGTTCACGTTCCACTACAGCTTCATCGGAAAACTCGCTCCGGTGGCGCAAGCAAATACGGTGTTGCTGGTGATGTGGTACCTATGCTATTGGCTGTATAAGCGCCGAATTTTTCTCAAGCTTTAGCTGTTCGATCATTCGAGAGGTGAGCTATGCACAAAGACGAGAAAGTGTTCGGTTTCGGGACCCTTCCCGGTATCGTCCTCTGCCTCGCGCTGCTCGTTCTGACGGGGCCAGGCGCTTTCGGACAGATCGGCACCGGCAGCATCACGGGCATGGTTCTTGATTCGTCGGGAGCGGTGGTTCCCGACGCGGAGGTCACCATAACCAATGTCGAGCGCAACACGCATTTCGTGACGCGCACGAACGCTTCCGGGGATTACACCGTTCCGGCCCTCGAGCCGGGACACTATTCCATTACCGTCAAGCACCCCAGCTTCCGCACCTCGGTAGTAACTGCCTTTGTGCTACAGGTCGACCAGAAGGCTCGCGTCGACATCATTCTCCAGGTCGGCCAAGTAACCGAAACGGTCACTGCTACAGCAGAAGCGCCCCTGCTCTCGACCGAGTCCAGCAACGTCGGCCAAGTGATCGATAACAAGCGGGTGGAGGATTTACCGCTGAATGGGCGCAGCTTCCTCGATCTCGCCACTCTCGGCCCAGGCGTTACCTTCACTAAGGATTCCAACACCGCATTTCAAGAAGTCCGCGACGTCGGCCGGCGCGTGAGTGACCAGTATTCTGTGGGTGGCGCCCGCGCTCAGGACACCAACTTTCTTCTCGATGGCGCGGTCAACACTTCGCCGGACTTCAACACCGTCGCCGCTATTCCCTCTGTAGACGAAATCCAGGAATTCAAAGTCCAAACCAACTCCTACACTGCCGAGTACGGCCGTGGCGCTGCTCAAATCAACGCTGTTACCAAGGGTGGCACCAATGAGTTTCATGGAACCGCGTACGAGTTCTTGCGAAACGAGGTCTTCGATGCGAGAGACTTCTTCGATAACATAAACCTCGGCGAGGGCGCTCCCAAGCCGCCTTTCAAGCGTAACCAATTCGGCGCAACCGCGGGCGGAAAAATTGTTGCCAACAAGGTGTTTTACTTCGGCGCATATGAAGCCTTGAGAGACCGGACGAACTTCTCCGGCCTCATCACCGTGCCCATGCCCAATGTGAAAAACGGCGACTTCTCCGACTACGGCGTTCCTATCTTTATGCCGCACGACACTAATCCGGACGGTTCCCCGAAATTCCGCGCCGGCAATACGCTTCCGGCTGGCTGCTTCAATTCCAATCCCAACACCGACGTGCCTTGGCCAAACATGAAGATTCCTCAGCAGTGTTGGAACGCCGCAACCGTGGCCTTTCTCGCCTCCTCCTACGTGCCCGCGCCAAACCAGCCCGGCCTCCGTGACAACTTCTCCGCCGTTGCTGGCGTTCCCACGAATCGTGACCAGCTCGCCGGACGCCTCGACTACGTTCTCAAGCCCAACATGAACCTCTGGGGACGCTATTCCTGGGGCCGGGAGGACGTGGTCAACAATGACCTCATGCCCGTACGCGATTTGACTGAGGCCGTCAAAACCACGACTGTCGGCCTTCACTACTCCTGGTCCATTTCCGCTAACATGGTGAACGAGGCCAAGGTCAACTATGTCCGCGCGCTTGGTAGCCGCATCGGCCCTCTCGCTGGCAAGACCAATGTTGTGCAACAATTGGGGATACCCGGGGGGTCAGGCGACCCTGTCGACTTTGGTACTCCGAGCTTTAGCGGTGGCGGTGACAGATTCGAAAGCCTTGGTGAAGATTCCTTCGGCCATCCGCTGCGCAAGATTCAGGCAACTTACGAATATGGCGACGATTGGTCGCTCATCAAGGGACGTCACGTCCTCAAAGCGGGCGGGGACTTCCGCCACGAAAATTTGAATTTGCTCTCTCACAACCTAGCCCGAGCCTCCTTCACCAACCCGTCTTTTGCAACCGGGTCGCTGCCCGATCCCGTGACCGGCGCGATTACAGGAGGCCTTTCTCTTGCGAGTATGCTTCTGGGGATCAGCAACGATTCCGAAGTCGCCACGGGCGACTCTCACGTCCATCTCTTTCGTTGGACACAGGCCTATTACGTTCAAGATGACTTCAAACTTCGTCGAAATCTCACGTTGAACTTTGGCTTACGTTACGACGTTGCGCCCTATTGGCATGACCTTAAGGATTCCATGGTCAATGTGGATGTCAGCGGCGCAATTCCTGTAGTGGTCCGTCCCGGCTCAGGAGATCCCTATCAGGGCTGGGATCCCAGCGTACAACTCGACTCAAACCCCGCATCACCTACGTATTTGCCCTTTGTCAGAGACAACCGGCTCGGACACAATCTCGTCTTCACCGACAAGTCCAACGTCTCTCCGCGGTTCGGCTTCGCCTGGACTCCTGGCTTCGGACACAACAAAACCGTCATCCGCGGTGGTGCAGGAATCTTCTACTCGCCCATGAACGCTGATCCCTGGTTCGATTTCGCTCGAAATGCGCCGCGCTCTGCCAAACTCATCCGCAAGGGGAGTCAGCTCACCATTGTCAATCAGGTCTTCGCGAACACTTCGCAGAATAAGATTCAACCTTCCATGTTCGTCGTCGAGCCTCACTTGAAGACTCCTCGCATCCAGCAATGGAGCTTGGGAATCCAGCGGGAACTCAGGAACAATCTCATCTTCGAAATCGCATATGTGGGTTCGGCTTCTACGCACTTACCTCACCTTACCGACCAAAATCAGCCATTCCCCGCGATGCAAGGCGACAAGGTTTTACAGCCCGTCACCTTTCTGCCGCCAAAGTACGCTTCCCTGGCTTCGTTTTTTAACCTGTTCGAAAGCGCTACTTCGGCCAACTATAATTCCATGCAGGCGAAAGTCGAAAAGCGCTTCTCCGGCGGTTTTTCCTACCTGAGTTCCTTCACCTGGTCCAAGACCATGGACACCGCCTCTTCCACGCGCGATGGCGGTAACGGTCAAGCCACGCCGCACATCTATGACCTCCGGCTCGACTATGGGCCCTCCATTTTCGACGCCAAAATCAATTGGGTCAACAGCGCTCTCTACGAGCTTCCTTTCGGCAAGGGCCGGCATTGGGGCTCGGCGTGGTCTGGTCTTCTTGAGAAACTCTTTGGCGGATGGCAGATTGGTGGTATCAGCGCGGTGCGAACCGGTTTTCCTGTCTCCTGCCTCGATGCGAGCCTCGACGACGCCGTCAATAAGGTCAACTTTGAACAAGACAACTGTGACCTGATCGGAAATCCCAACTCTGGCCCAAAACAAATCCTGGATTGGTGGAATCTGTCTGCTTTCGCGATCGCGACGCCCCAAGAGGTCTTTGGCAACGCCGGTCGCAGCGTGCTGCGTGGGCCGAAGTATGTGAGCTTCGACTTCAGCTCCATGAAGACCACCACCATCACCGAGCGGCTGAAACTCCAGTTCCGCTTCGAGGCTTTTAACTTTCTGAATCACCCCATTTTTTCAATGCCCAACCCGTTTGTGGACTCGAATCCGACTTTCGATCCCACTGGCAGATTCCCGACGGGACCACTCAGCGTAGCTAATATCGGCGCCTTCAACAGCATCAGCAGCACGGCCGCCAGCAACCGCCAGCTCCAGTTCGCTCTGAAGCTGATCTGGTAACTCACGGTTGATGGGGCGGAGCACGAGTTACAGTTCGGGATGGGCTTGATAAAGTCAAGCCAGGGGGACAGCTATGGACAGCGCAGACAGCAAACTGAACCGGAGAGAATTTCTGCAGAAGGGTGCGGCCGTGGCTGCGGGAGGTGCAGCCATGAGCAGTTCGGCTCTCTCTTACTCCCGCATCGTCGGGGCGAATGACCGGATCTCGCTCGGACACATCGGAGTCGGAAACCGCGGTACGGAACTCGATGGGATTGTGGCGTTTCTGAAAGATAAGAAAAACGTGGAGGTATCTGCGGTCTGCGACGTGTGGACTCACAACCTCGACCGCGCCGTGGCGGCCAATCAAAAATACTACGGCAAGGCGCCGCGGGCTCTTAAGCCTCCGCAGGAGTTGCTGGCGCTCAAGGACGTTGACGCAGTGATGATTTCCACGCCCGAACATTCGCATTCGCCGATATTGAAGCTGACGGCAGAAGCGGGCAAAGACGCCTACTGCGAAAAGCCCATGGGCAACGTTCTCGAAGAGGTCAAGGGGGCGCGCGACGCCGTCGTCGCCCGGAATCTCATCGTTCAGGTTGGCACGCAACACCGCAGCGAACCGTATCAGCTTGCTGTGCGCGACCTGATCCGCACCGGCGTTCTCGGAGACGTCACCAAGTATGAGATTGTGTGGAACTACCATGGGCCTCGCTGGCGCGGGCGTCCCGAAGTAAAGATGATTCGCGAACAGGATACAGACTGGCGCGCCTGGCTGATGACCAAGCCCTTCCGGCCGTTCGATCCGCAGCTTCACTTCGAGTTTCGCCTCTACAAAGATTTTTCCAGCGGCATCGCCGACCAGTGGATGAGCCACGGCATCGACCTCTGCCACTTCTTCATGGACGTGAACTATCCGTTTTCCGTCGTGGCAAATGGCGGCATTTTTGCCTGGCCGGATGGCCGGGAGAATCCGGATACTTTCCAGGCGCTCTTCACTTACGCGAACGGTTTCTTGGTGAGCTACTCGACCAGCTTTGGCAACGACGCTCCTAGCTTTACGCGGATCATGGGAAAGAAAGCTACGCTGATTAACGCTGGAGGCGAGGGCAGCCCACGCTGGCAGGTGGTGGAAGAGAAGGGCAATCACGAAGACGACCTGACGGTTGACTCAAAGCGGACCGTCAAAGATGTCCTGCTGCCCGGCGAGACAAGTCTCCCCCCCATGGGAATGGGCGATGAAGAACCCTCGCACATGACCAACTGGCTCGATTGCTTGCGCAGCCGCAAACAGCCCAACGCGACCGTGCACAACGGATTTGCGCACTCCGTAGCCTGCATGATGGCCACACGCGCGTATTGGTCCGGGAAGAGAATTTACTGGAACCCGAAAGCCGAAGCGATCCTTGACGAAGCGCCAAAATAGCGATGTAGGGGGAGCGTCCGATATATAATTCGTCCCATGAAGATGAGGAAGCCGAATTCCTTTGCGCCAATGCTTTTCGCAAAATCTGTTTGCTGTGGACAGGGGTTAGTGTGTGTTCTGGCGGCATTGTCGTTTCTGGCCTTGCCGGGGCTGGCACAGAACCAGCCTGTGCGCGTCATCGCGTTCGGCGCACATCCCGACGATTGCGACCTTGGCGCCGGAGGCCTCGCGGCCAAGTATGCCGCGCACGGGGACAAGGTGAAGTTCGTGTCAATCACCAACGGCGATGCCGGGCATCAGTCTATGAGTGGAGAAGCACTCGCCAAGCGTCGGCGCGCCGAGGCGATGGAGGCTGGGCGGCGCATCGGCATCGAATACGAAGTGCTCGATAACCACGATGGCAAGCTCCTGGCTACGCTGGAGGTCCGTGAGCAGGTTATCCGCGAAATCCGCCAGTGGAAGGCGGACATCGTCATTGCGCCGCGTCCCAATGACTATCATCCGGATCACCGATATATGGGAGTGTTGGTGCAGGACGCGTCCTACATGGTGATGGTGCCGGATTTGGTGACCGACACGCCGCCGCTCAGGCGGAATCCGGTTTTCATCTACTACAGCGATCGCTTCACGCTGCCGCAACCGTTTCGGGCTGACATTGTGGTGTCGATTGACGACGTGTTCGAGAAGAAGGTGAATATGTTGGACGCGCATGTGTCGCAGTTCTACGAGTGGCTGCCGTGGACGGAGGGACAGCTCGAGCAAGTGCCGAAGGATCCCGCGGAGCGAAAGAAATGGCTCGCGGCGGGGCC
>DAIMDJ010000049.1:0-11240 GCA_036725905.1 Terriglobales bacterium | reverse complement strand
GCTGTGAGCGCAAAGCCGCAGCGCGCGAGCGCTCCAGAAGTGTATTTGAATAGGTACGCATCCAGAGTGCGGGCATTAAGTACTCGAACAAAGTTCCAGTCCATGAGAGCAGGACAGGACGTCCTCGGTCGAGAGTATGTGCCCGGCCAAGTAGGAACCAGCTCTCTTGCGGAATATCCTCTTTGGCAATAGCAACAAACACTGCAGTACGGGATTCTGTGCCGAGCAGATCGTAGCAAGCAGGATGAAGCTGTTGTAATTCCACATTGAACCCGACCGACATCAGCTTGCGGCGTCGGTTTAGAAGAAACTCAAAGTCCATTTCATCAGCGAGCTTACCTGCCTCAGCAGCAACGATTCGCAGATCTCTGATTAGCCGTACCACATTCGGTCGCGCTTGAAGAATCAGATCGCGAAGACGCTCATATAGCGCTCTGTGCTCTGGAGAAGCCAGATGGATCGCCACATCGATCCGGTTGGATAACTTATCACTGAAATCTGGCACTCGCTCCAACGCTAGGTTGTCCATCAATTTAAGATTAACGAAACGATCGTTCCGCAGAGCCGCAAATTCTGGCAAGAACCATGGTGCATAGTTGCGTGCAGTTTCTTTAATGGCTTGAACTCGTGAGATTGCCTCTTGCGTAAACCAGTGACCACTGGCGGCGTCCGTAGAATTGGAAATGAAAGCACGAACTCGATCAAAAGTCGATTCGGGCAGATCCAGCAAGGATTGCAACCAATTCTCCGTGTTCATCTCCCGCTCACAAATGGAAAGCCAATCGCCGGGGAACGCACCTAAAGATACAAGTACACGAAGATTATCAAGCAACCCCTCCGCTAAACACTTCTGCAATATTGGCTGGCGCAACCGCTCCAAACAGCCCTGCTGCAGGGTCCAAAGCGAAGCCAGCAAATTGCCACTATCGACGGAGGAAACAAAGAGCGGGGCGAGGGGCTGAAGCGTGCGCGTATCGTACCAGTTCAGCAGGTGCCCGCGATGCTTACGCAGACTTGATACGGTCGCAAGTGTCCTCAGGGTCTGTTCCGTAAATTCTGGGACGGTGAGATATCCGAACTCACATGCCACCTGCCTCGCATTCAGCAGGAAGCCCAGATTGGTGGGCGACACACGGGCCGCTACGGCCGGCGGTTGCTCTTGGATATTGTCCGGTATCAACCAGTTGTGTTCTTCGGTGCTGAACTCGGCAAAATACCGCCACATGTGAACAGCAGAATTGCGAAGAAATGACGCCTCGGTACGAGAGACTTGGCTTCGTGACGCAGGCGGCCGGTTCAGCCACGCGGAAATGATTTTGCTGCAGCCCCAGAGCAATAGAATCGGCAGCGCAGCAGGAAGGGCATTAGGCCGCGTGACCAACACTAGAAGACCCAGTCCGAACGCGAGGGCTGGCATCCAGTTCAGATATAGATCCGCTGGTGCACGCCCTCGACCAAGCTCGGCTTCTGCCGCCGTTTCCCATTCCAAAAGCCGGCGATGGGTGATGATCCGCCGGACGAGAGCACGCACCACTGCATCGAGCGAGAGCAACCCCTGGTGGGCAAGGAAGGTCAGTGTGAAAAAGAGGTTGATATTCGCAGTGTAGAGCGCATCGAGAGCTTCGCGGGCAATGATCGGATTGAGCTTGAATAGCGCGCGCAGGAGGTTAAGGGCAAACTGGCTCCACGCTGGGATAAACAGAATGCAAATGGTGAGCAGGGTCCAATATAACGGGCGCCCGCCGAGCGCAAGCCAACCAAGCACAAGCAGCAAAAACGTTGCTGGCTCCACCAAGCTGCGGCGTAGATTATCCAAAATCTTCCATCGCGAAATGGATGAAATCGGATTCGGCGCATGCTCCCCGGATTCCTCAGTCACCCTGGGGAATAGCCATCCCGCGATCTGCCAGTCACCGCGCAGCCAACGATGTTTGCGGCGGTTGTAGGCACTGTAGTGGGAAGGATAATCCTCAATCACCTCGATATCGCTTACCAAGCCGGCCCGTGCGTATGCGCCTTCGATCAAATCGTGACTCAGCAGCGCATTTCGCGGGAATCGTCGATCGAGGACGCGATAAACGGTATCTACTTCATAGATTCCCTTGCCGGTGAAGATGCCCTCGCCAAACAGATCTTGATAGGCGTCTGAAACAGCCCGGGTGTAGATATCCAAGCCGGTTTCACCCGCATAGATGGCAGCAAGCCGTGACAGTGCTGTGCTTTGCACGCTGACTCCAACCCGCGGCTGCAGGATGCCGTATCCGCTGACGACAATATTCTTCTCCGGATCAATAACAGCTTGGTTCAACGGATGTGCTAGAGCCCCGATCATCCGGTGTGCCGTTCCGCGCGGAAGTTCCGTATCCGCATCGAGAGTAATAACGAACCGGACCTCCGTGAGTATGGAAAGGTCTCCAACTTTTACAGGAAAGCTGTCGTATTTCCCGCGGAGTAGTTTGTTAAAATCCAGTAGTTTTCCGCGCTTGCGCTCCCAACCCATCCAAGCTCTTTCGCGCGGGTTGTAAACGCGGTGACGATGGAACAGGAAGAACGATCCCATCCCCTGTCCGGCATATCTCTCATTCAGTTCGCGAATCAAATCGGTACATAGATCGATTAGCGGGTTGTCTTCTCGAGCAGGCTCACGCGAATCAGGCAAATCCGTCAGGAGCGCGAAATGAATATTTGGATCGTGGTTCCCGAGAAAGCGTACCTCCAGGTCCTCAACCAGGCCGTGTACCTGCTTTTCATTCAACAGCAGACTCGGAACTGCGACCATGGTAATGCAGTCATCCGGAACTGCTTCGGACAAGTCGAGTTTTGGAAGAATCTCCGCCGGCAGGAGTGAAGTGATTAGCTGATTCATCAACTGCACTGCACTCTGGGAGACGGGTAACAACAACATCAAAATTGAGGCAACAACAAAACCAACGGAACTGTGGGAATCGTAGAGCAGCGACCCAGCTGCCAATGCAATGGTGAACGTAAGTATTCCAATCCCCAGCAGGAAGAATTTATCCGGAAATCTGCGCAATGACGCTTCGACTTCTTGCCCTAATGGGCGCTTGAAACCTATCCTCTGATAAAGAAGATCCGCTCCCCTATCGACAAGGTAATAACCTATGTGCGATTCGCGCAGGCCTATTCTCGGATTCTTGTAGCTCCGCCGGCGAGCTTCCTCAGCCAAAGTAAGCGCTTCCTGGGCAACCTCCATCTCGCTGAAACTGGAGTGGGCCGCAATATTCGACAATTTACGCCGGTAAAAATCGCGGCTTTCAAAATCCATTTTGCTGTAACAGTCCGCTGGATCCTGCCGCAGAATGCGGTCAAAGGCAATCAGCGGCTCGAGAACCTCTTTCCACGTAACTTGACCGATATTCCGGAGATTGCGTACGTAAACGCACACACCATTCGACTCGCGCGGATCACGGATGATAGAACCAGCATGCGCAGCGATCTGTTCCAGAAGGATTAGCTTCAGGGCTGAGACAAGAACCCAAAGCTCCCGCATCGTCAGAATGGTGGTTTGCTGAAGGGTTTCGACAAACAAAGTAAATTCTGGCTCGCTGAACTCATAGGAAGTGGCTTCCAGAAAGCCCTCTGCCAGCGCAAGGGCCCGCGGGACGATTTTGCCTGCCTCGGTACGGACGTGGGCTAGGTTCCGCTGTGACTTGAGTGCTGCAACGGTATTCTGAAGTTCGCCATACAATACCCGGCTGTTTTCATAAAGCCAGCGAAAATCATCCGAAGTGGGTGATTCCGGCGGTGATGATTCCAAAGCCGCGAATAGAGGTTTGAGTTTACTTTTCAGCACGCCACAGCGGTGGCGAAACGTCGGGGACGACTGCATCTCCGACAACAGAGTTACACTGCATGCCAACTCTGCCGCTTTCTTGCGCAAGATCTGAACGTTGGCGGCTTCCCTCGCGGGTTCGGGCAGGCGTTCGGTTTCTGCGCTAATAAGCTCTAGATGTGTATTCTGGGGCATCTAACTTTCTAATTTCCTATCGATAGCTGGCCGCTTGCATTTCAAACATCTCTGCATAACGACCACCGAGATTAGCCAGTTCCTCATGATTGCCATCCTCGGCAATTCTGCCGTTTTCGAGCACGACAATACGATCCGCCATGCGCACGGTGGAGAATCTGTGCGAAATAAAAAGAGCAGTTTTGCCGGCCGTAAGATCGGCAAATCGCTGGAAGACTGCGTATTCGCTGCGCGGATCCAGCGCAGCAGTGGGTTCGTCAAGGATGAGCACCTGCGCGTCGCGGAGATACGCGCGCGCCAGCGCAACTTTCTGCCACTCACCTCCTGAGAGGTCTACTCCCTCTTCAAAGCGCCGCCCTAGCATTTGTTCATATCCGCAGGGAAGGCGTCCGATCACCGTATCCGCCATGCTTTTCTTAGCAGCCAATTGCAGCCGTTCCAAGTTGCCGAGATCCTCGATCTGCCCGATCGCGATGTTTTCACGGGCGGTCATCTCGTAGCGCACGAAATCCTGAAAAATGACGCCGATTTTTCGGTAGAGGTCTTCGAGGTTGTATTCGCGGAGGTCCACGCCATCGAGGAGCACTTGCCCTTTTTCCGGGTCGTAAAGGCGGGTCATGAGCTTAACAAGCGTGGTCTTGCCTTCTCCGTTTTCCCCGATTAGGGCAACGCGCTCGCCCGCGCCGAGGCGAAAATTCAGGTCTCGGAGGACAAGACGTGAGGTTCCCGGATAGCGGAACGATACGTTACGGAATTCGAATCCGTGCAGAATGGGACTCGGAGTCGGCAACGCATTCGGCTTAGACCGAATAGTGGGTCGCATCTCGAAGAATGCAAGCAGGTCGGTAAGAAACAGGGCTTGGTCCGCAATACTTGAAAGCGTGGAAAATATCTGTTGGATATTGCTGCTTGCCTGAACGATTGCCCCGGTGAGGAAGGTCAGGGTACCGATGCTCAGGAATCCTGCCACCGTGCGCCAGATCACATATACGTATGCAGAGTAATAGCCTGCCGTTCCGACCAGCGACAGGAAAGCTCCCGCCACCAGCCTGCGCCGTGCTAATGCGACGTTCTCCAGGTAAATTTGGTTCGAGAGCTTGGTGAACCTTTCAACGAGGAAATCCTTCAATCCAAAGAGCTTGAGCTCCTTCGCAGCTTCTCTGCTTCCTCCCAGGACACGCAAATAATCGAGTTGCCGGCGAATTGGGGTCTGGCGCAGATTCCGGGCGTATCCGAGAAAGGCGAAATGGCTTTCGCCAAGAAACGCAGGAATAATGCCAGCGATCAAGAGCAACAACAACCAGGGTGAAAACAGGAGAATTGAAACCGACAAAGACCCAGCGGTAATCACTTGCTGAATGAGTCGCCCTATCGACTGAATCATTCCCAGCCGATCCGTCGCTTGCACGCGCGCTCGCTCGAGCCGGTCATAAAAAACCGGGTTCTCGTATGCCAGGAGATCCAAATCAGCAGAGTGCTTCATCACCTGGATACTGACGTGCCGGGTGTAGTTGTCAGCCAGCAGAGCGTCCAAATAGTCAATTGTCCGGCCGAGAACGCTACCGAATATGGCCAGCGCGAATTCCGCAGCGACTAGCCACCAAAGCGAACCTTCCACCGGCCGATGCGCAGCAACCGCACGCACGATGGTGTCAATGATTAGTTTCGTGATCCAGAGAGCCAGGACGGGGACGAACGAAGCCAGAAAGCGGAAGGCAAGCCCCAAGCCCACGACCACCGGACCGGATTCCCAGACAATTCTGAGGACCGGTGGCACATTGCGGAGGGCCGAAAAGCGCTCCCGCCATCCCTTCCAAAAATTTTCCCGCTCAGCCATATCAGAACCCTGGAAATCGCTCCCGTTGAACCTGCGCGACAATCGCTTCCGGAACAGGGATTCCAGGATCCAAATTCCTAATGGGTAAACAGACCAAAAAAGGTTAAGAATTGAGGTCCCCAGTCCCTTCCTAAGGGTTGCCTGAGAGCCGGAAACTTTCGCTGAGCGGAGCGGATTCCAAGCTAAGTCACTTCACGTTGAGTTCCATACCTGAATCATCACGCGAAGGCAGGTTGGGGTCACACCAAGCCACCGAGAATTTCCTGGTTACCCCTTTATCCTCTGCACCTTTGAGTGGGTGGGGTGTTGCAGCGGACCCAACCGGGTTGCCGGAACCCAAGTTGTGGCAAGGCTTTATCGCCAAATCCGCGCGAAAAAATTCCACGTTTTTTGAAAAAAATCCTCTGGGAGGTTTTGAGAAACTTACTGCGATCCTGCAGGGGCCGAGCCTTTAGGATCATCAATTCGAGGCTGGTAATAACTCCTGAAGCCGGCGCGGTCCATTCCCCGACGTGCTTCTGGACTCTTCATGAATGTTTCCCAGACGAAGCCGGTTCGAGTGTTCTCCGCCATGAGCATAGTGATTCCGGTATCAATTCCAATCACGCTGCTGTCATACCAATTGGTGAGCGGATTGAACGCGTTCACAAAGCCGTACTTGCTCCACGCGGTCCCATAGCGATTCTTCATCGTCTGCAGAACGAGCATGACGGGCTGGGGCAAGAAGGGCAGCGAACCCGCGGAGGCACTGGGCACCAGGGTCCCATCAATGGGGCCAACCGCCGGCGGTCCACCCCAAACCACATAGCCGGTTTGAGAGTCAGAAGCCGTTATTCCCCACATGTCGTCTTTGTACGTCGGGAACTGTTTGGATAATTCCAAACAAAAACGACGGTGTGCCTCAGTAGCAATGGCTGAATTTCGAAAATAATCAGCAAATCTATCCCGTTTGCCACGAAAGTCAAACCAGGCTTGCGAATATTGGTGTATGAAGAGGGGAGCAAAGGACCCGATGTAGCGTAAGCCATCATAGTCGAAGGTCAAGCGTTTCCAGGCATACCAGGCTTCTGGCCGCAACGGATGAGAAGATGATCCCAGCCCCAACAGATACATCATCATCAGCTCACTGTAGTGATCCCAGCGGTACGGGAGGAACCCAAATTCGGGGGTCCAGCCATGTGGTAGTAAGGTGGTGTCTTCTGAGAGCCATGTCCAGTCCACGCGATTGAAAATGTCATGCGCCAACTGGGAGATTTCCCAATGCTGGAAATATTGCTGGCAAGTGATAACCCCGCACAGCAAAATGGTCGTATCGACCGAAGACACCTCCGAATCCCACACTCTCTCGCCGGTATTTATATTCGCCCAGTGATAGAAGAATCCTCGGTGATTGGGCAACTTTTTCCAGAGGAATCGGAGCGTGGTCAGAGCACGCTCTCGTGCCGCTGCGAGGGGGATCCAGCCGTGTTTTTGCCCGAGGCACAAGGCTGTCAGGCCGAAACCAGTGGCCGCAATGCTAGCCACAATGCCTTGATCATTAATTTTGACGTTGCATCTGTCCTTCACCAAGCCGGTTTTTGGATTAGCTTGCTCCCAAAAATACTGAAAATTGCGGTTCTCCAGGTCGTCAAGGAACTTATCATCTTCCTGTGAAAGAGAAGGGGATGCAGCAGGATGTTCAGGTACCCGCGACTGCGCAGACGTGGGCACAAGAGACAGGAATTGCGCGCACGGTATGCACATACCAGTCCCCAGGATTTGCTTCAGCACCTTCCGGCGCGAAAGCTGTTTAGACTTCTGATTTGTCATCCGCCGTATCTTGATATTAACCGATCTTTCGGATAGATAAAGACCCTAGAATGGTGCCATGGCAGCTACCTCGGAACCCGGCGTAAGTCTCAGGATGGGAAAAAAACGATCGGTTGCAGTTTGGGTTGTGGCGGCGGCCGTGGCTAGCGTCATTTTAGGCACTGCGCTCTTTTTTACTTTTCATCGCAAGCCCGTATCGCTCAGGGGCGCAGTCACCATGCAGGATCCTGATCCAAAAAAAGAATTGCCCATAGCTGACGTCGAGATTACGGCGGCGAACGAGTTGAAAACCGTTACTGCCAAATCTGACGCTATGGGATACTTTCGAATCACGCTGCCCATCGCGCTTCGGCGAGGTCATGCGGTCACCCTTCAATTTCGGCACCCCGGTTACAGGCCGCTCGATTTAAAGGAATTCGCCAGTGACAAACTTTACGTTGCTCGCATGACGCCACTCCCTCGGGAGACCCGCATCGAGGCCAACCAGTCTCAATCTTTGGTGGGAAATGTCCGGATAAGATACTCGATCAAGACCATGGCAGCGGTGAATATAGGTAGTGCGGTGCAAGTATTTCAAATTGAGAATAAAGGCAATGTGCCGTGCAACGGGCAGGATCCATGCTCGCCCGACGGCAAGTGGAAAGCCGCGATCGGCGGCGCATCTCTGGATGCCGGAACAGGAAACGAATTTCGCGACGCCAGAGTCTCGTGCATTGCCGGGCCGTGCCCGTTTACAAAAATCGAATCGGATCAGTTCTCCAAGGGTGGTGAGACGATCTCAGTATCGGCTCGCGGTTGGTCCGACACAACTACGTTCCTGTTGGAAGCCGAAGTCTTTCATCCCATGGCCAGCGAGATGATCCATCACTCGTATCCCGTGATCTTCGGTCGAGCGCTCAATTTCACTCTGCCGTCCGAATCGGAAGGTGTGAGTATTGAGGCTGACATGGAGCGATCAACCATCATCTTTCCGCTGGGGCCAGCTCTCCACTTGAGTTGGGCGGACTGCAATGCCAGAGTCAACCCAGACCGGAGCAAGGTCTACCGCTGTGAGCTCAAGCCGGGATACCGGTTCCAATAGCTCTGGTTAGCGGCAGTGGTGGACGCGAGCTTCTCGGCGGCCTGGGTCTTAGACGGCCCTTCCTGGGATGATCTCCGATCATTGCGGCGGCTCTAGTTTCCCCCGTTAAGGAGTGAAGCTCTCTGGCTGAGGGGTGTGATTATTTTTCCCGAGCTACGACGAATTCCGGCGCCCAGAGCAGGGCGCGCTTTATCTCACTATCAGGAAAACTGCAAATTGCGTTTCGCGCGAGCTCGGCAAAGCGGAGAGCGCGGGTGTTGGCCGCTTCGAGCGACCCGTACTTCTCCAGAATCTCCAGAATTTCTGCATGGGTGACGCCGTCAAATGCCCGCTCCTGGAGCACAGTTTCAATCTGCTTGCGCTCACTGGCAGTGCAGCGTTCAAGCGCGTGGATCACAGCCATGGTTACTTTTCCTTCGCGCAGATCGCTGGCTACGGGCTTGCCGAGAACATCTTCGGATGCGGTAAGGTCGAGCACGTCATCGGTGATCTGGAATGCCATACCGAGATCGTGCCCATATTGCGCCAAACTTTCTTCCTGCTCGCGTGTGGCGCCGCCGAGGATTCCGCCCATGCGCATGCATACGGAAAACAAGCATGCGGTTTTTCGATAGATGAGGTCAAAGTGCTCGTCCAACGAAATCAATTTGCCGAGCTTTTCCATCTGCAATAGTTCGCCTTCGACCATTTGCTGGGTCAAATCAATCAGCGTATCCAGAATGCGGAAGTTGCGTTCTTGCACGGCGATTTTGAACGCCTGCATGTAAAGCCAATCGCCGGCCAGCACGCACTTCGAATTGCCCCACTGGGTATTTGCGGCGGGGCGTCCGCGGCGAATCTGAGCTTCGTCAATAATGTCGTCGTGCACCAGGGTGGCAGTGTGGATGATCTCGACCACCGCTCCCAGACGGATAGCGCCGCGACCCTGATAATTGAAGAGTTTTGAAGAAAGAAGCAGCAATGCTGGCCGGATGCGCTTCCCGCCGCCGCCACGCAGGTATTCGCCAATCTCGGTGATGGCCTCGACGCCAGCCACAGTATCGCGGCCGAATTCGCGTTCGATAGCTGCGAGATCGTCGCGGAGAAGGTCGAAAACTTCTTTTCCGTTGATGGTGGCGGGCGTGCTCATCGCACCTTTATCTCACCACTGGGGCACAGAGACACGGAGAACAAACTCAGGCTCACGTAATTGACCGTCATTGTCTCCATGCCTCCGCGGTAAGTTATCAATTTGTGCGGTAATTCGTGAATTGCATATCGATTCCGAAATCCTGCTGGCGCAGCAGCGCGATCACTTCCTGGAGTGTGTCGCGATCCTTACCGCTTACCCGTACCAAATCTCCCTGGATCGAGGCCTGCACTTTTTTCTTTGAATTCTTGATCAATTTGACGATCTCCCGTGCCTTCTCGATGGGTATGCCTTGTTGCATGGTGATGCGCTGGCGGGCTGTTCCGCCCAAGGCCGATTCCACCGCGCTGTAGGTTAGACCCTTCAGGGGCACGCCGCGTTTCACTAACTTTTGCTGAAAGACATCGTTGACCGCTTTCAATTTGAATTCGTCAACTGACTGCAGAATGATTGCATCTTTACCCTCGAGCACGATGCTCGACTTCGAGTCCTTCAGATCGAAGCGCGTATGAATTTCCTTGAGGGCTTGTTGGATGGCATTGGAGACCTCCTGCAAGTCGATCTTGCTCACAATGTCGAAAGTATTTTCTGGCATGCTGATCTACCCAAAAACTGTGCAAACCAACCTTTGAGGGTACCAGAAGAGGCAGAGTTAACGCCCTGGAACTTTTTCTTTGTTCGATTCAGCCAGTCTGAAAAAGTTGTAGAAATTGCTGGCTGTCACGCATCCGACTTCTTCGGTAGAAATACCGCGCAATTCGCCCAGTTGGCGGGCGACTTCCTTTACGAATGCCGGTTCGTTCCGCTTGCCTCGATGCGGAACGGGCGCCAGAAAGGGAGAGTCGGTTTCAATAAGCATGCGATCAAGCGGCACCTGTTTGGCTGCATCGCGAATGGGCTGCGCTTTGGGAAAAGTGATATTTCCGGCGAAGGAAATCATGAAGCCTAAGTCGAGCGCACGTTTGGCATAGGACCAGGCACCGGTAAAACAGTGTAGGATGCCGCCCAGACTGCTAGCTCGCCAATGCTCTTCGAGCGATGAGAGGCAATCCTCCCAAGCGTTGTCGCTGCGGTCCGATGGCCGGCAGTGGATCACAACCGGCAACCTCGCCGCCCCCGCACGCTCCAGTTGTTTAAGAAAAACTTGCTTCTGAACGTCACGAGGCGAGTGGTCGTAGAAATAATCGAGGCCGATTTCTCCCCAGGCAATCACCTTGGGCCTTCTTGCGAGCTGACCGAGTTCCTGAAAATCCGCATCGGTTGCCAGCTTCGCTTCATGGGGATGAATACCGATGGTGGCGTAAATTAATTCGTACTTCTCAGCTAACTGAATTCCGCAATCGAGCGAGCCAGGACCGGTGCCGCTGCCGATCGCGACGATTGATTCAACGCCAGC
>DAIMDJ010000048.1:4596-11279 GCA_036725905.1 Terriglobales bacterium | reverse complement strand
AAGAGGCGGGTGAGTTCACCCGCCTCAATCTATCTGGGTGGAAAAAATCGATTCGGCAAATGCAATTTATGGATGGCTTAAAGTTCGAACATGAAACAACTGCGCTCCTAAACGGGCAAACCCTGCATGCGGCACAACTCGACGACTGCCAGCCGGTTGTTGGCGCCAACTTTGCGCAGCATACGGTGGACGTGGTTGCGCACCGTTTGCTCGGCAAGTTGCAATTGGCAGGCGATCTCTTTATTAGTTAGCCCTTTTCCAATCAGCACCACCAACTGCTGCTCGCGATTGGTCAGACCCAAAGTAAGTTTCACGTGGAAGCTCGGCACGTGATGCTGCTGGGCAACGCAGCGAAACAGGGCAGCCGATAACTGCGGGGGACACACCGCCTCACCACTCGCTACCGCCCGTACCGTGGCAACCGCCTGCAGCGCTGACGCGTCCTTCAACACATAACCTAAAGCGCCCTCGCGAACTGCTCGCAGGAATGCTACTTCGTTGGCTTCCATCCCAATCAGCACAACTTTGAGATCATTAAAACGCCGATGTGCTTCTCGCAAAAAGTCCAGGTGTAAGCCTTCGGCGAAGGAGTCCAAAACCAAAACATTCGGAGTGGCCAAGGCGATCTGATCGAGTGCCGCCGGCGAGAAGGCGCAAGCCCCAACCACCCGCAGATCGCTTTTCCTCTCGAATATTTTCGTCAGGGCCTCACGAAGGAGGCGGTTTTCGGCAAGCAGAAACACTGACGCCACATCCGGCGCTGCTGTCATCGAAAGGATTTCCTCATTAGAATGGTGAGCAACACTGAGAGCAAAAAAGTTCACCTGTCTCAAGACACTCGCAACAAAGTTAGCGTCCCGCGAAGGAACTTGCCCTCAACCTTGTGGGAAACGAAGTATAGACTACGGCAGCATAGCCATGATGTCTGTGACCTCCGTCACGCAAACTGAACCTCTGTGGAAAACCGTCAAAGGCGCTTCTGGCACAAATACCTGAATGCGATTTGTCCGGAATCTTGCTAGACTTCGGCCCTGACTTTAAGCAGAAGGGAGACTTCGTGAGCTGGGCAGGCAAGCTGGCCAAACCATATCGCGTAGACGATGGCAAGAAAATCCGCTTGAAAGATTTCGATCCTAGTGACACCGGCGATATTCGCTCCAAAGAGCACGCGACCGAACTGCTGGAAAAGGGCATCGCCCACATGGCCGAGCTGCAAAACAAACTCTATGCCCAGGACCGCTGGGGTGTGCTTCTGATCCTCCAGGCGATGGACGCCGCGGGCAAGGATGGTGCGATCAAACATGTTATGTCGGGGATCAATCCGCAGGGATGCCAGGTTTATTCTTTCAAGACTCCTTCCACTGAGGAACTCAATCACGACTACCTTTGGCGCACCATGCAACGTGTGCCCGAGCGTGGACACATCGGCATCTTCAATCGTTCCTATTATGAAGAAGTGCTAGTAGTTCGAGTTCATCAGGACTTACTAAAAGCGGAAAGAATTCCCGAGTCCCTGATCACGAAGGATTTGTGGGAGGAGCGCTTTCGCGACATCTGTGCTTTCGAGCGTTACTTCTCCCACAACGGAATTGTGATTCGCAAATTCTTTCTGCACCTTTCAAAGCAAGAACAGAAGAAACGCTTTCTAGAGCGTTTGGATCAACCAGAGAAGAACTGGAAGTTCTGTGCCGCCGACGTGCGCGAACGTGAATGTTGGGACGACTACATGGATGCTTACGAAGACATGATTCGTAATACGTCGACCAAACATTCGCCGTGGTTTGTCATCCCGGCTGACAACAAATGGTTCACACGGTTAGTGCTGGCGGCAGCGATTGTCGATACCTTGGACGATTTGGACTTGTCATATCCCAAAGTCGATGCGCAAAAACGAAAAGAGCTGCAAGCCGCGCGGAAGCTGCTCTCTGGAACACGCAAGTAGAAACAGTGGCCGTTAACGCATCGGGGCACACCTTCAATTTCACAAATCGCCTCGCTGGCATTAAGATATGCGATTCAACTTCTTCCCCGGGAGAAACAAATGTATCGCTCTAGGATCACAGTAAGCGCGACAGCATGGTTTGCACTTGTATTGCTCATATCTTCGGTGAGTCCTGCACAGCGGCAGACGGAATCTCAAAGAGAACGCAAACCGAAAGAACAAGCCGCAGCGGTCGAGAACGCAACTCCGGCCCCGAAGAACGAAGACCCGACCTTCAAGGGAATGAAGTATCGTCCCATTGGACCGTTTCGCGGCGGGCGATCATTGACCGCGTCCGGCATACCCGGCGATCCAACCACTTATTATTTTGGCGGGACCGGGGGGGGCGTTTGGAAATCCACGGATGGCGCCATGACCTGGACTTCGGTCTTCGATAAAGAGGGAACTTCAGCCATCGGCAGCTTGGCGGTTTCGCCGTCCGATCCGAACATCGTCTACGTCGGAACGGGCGAAGGGTGCATTCGTGGCAACGCATCCCATGGTGACGGCATTTACAAAACGGTTGACGGCGGCAAGACCTGGAAGAACATCGGCCTGCGCGATTCGCGCGCCATCGGCAAGCTGATTGTCGACCCCAAGAATCCTGACCGCGTTCTGGTCGCCGCGCTTGGGCACCCCTATGGTCCAAATACTGAGCGCGGCATTTTCCGTACGCTTGATGGTGGCAAAACCTGGGAAAAGGTTCTTTATAAAGATGAAAATACCGGCGGGATCGACATCACATTCGATCCTCAAAATGCGAATATCGTTTTCGCTTCTCTCTGGCAGGCTCGTCGCATGCCGTGGACGCTTTCGGACGGCGGCCCCGGCAGCGGTTTATATCGCTCGAATGATGGCGGCACGACATGGAAACAGCTTCAGGAGCATGGCTTACCGAAACCTCCCTATGGGCGCATCGGAGTTGCTGTGGCCGCCAACTCGGATCGCGTGTATGCCCTCATTGAAGCAGCCGAAGGCGGCATCTATCGTTCTGACGATGGCGGCGAGACCTGGGATCTCGTCAACGGCAATCGTTCCTATTGGCAGCGTTCCTGGTATTACATGCACATCATCGCCGATCCTCAGGACTCCGATACGGTCTACGTCGCCAACGTAGATTTCTACCGATCGACCGATGGCGGCCACACGTTCAACAAAGTCAAAGTTCCGCATGGCGACAACCATGGCATGTGGATTGACCCCAAGAATCCGCGGCGCATGATTGTTTTCAACGACGGCGGAGTGACGGTGAGTCTCGATGGAGGCAAGACCTGGACACGCGAAGATAACCAGCCAACCGCGCAGTTCTACCATGTGATCACCGACAACCGTACGCCGTATTTCGTTTACGGCGCGCAGCAGGATAACAGCACCATCGGCATTGCCAGCCGCAGTGACGAGGGTTCAATAGGCCGCGCCGATTGGTATGACGTGGGAGGCGGCGAATCCGGGTACATCGCCCCATATCCGCCGGACCCGAATATCGTTTACGCAGGGGGCTATCAAGGCCAAATCACACGTTTCGATAAACGGACCGGAGAAAGAAAAGATGTCCGGGTAATGCCTGACCTGAGTGATGGCGGAGGCGCGGCCAAGTTGGATCACCGGTTCCAGTGGACTGCTCCAATTTTCTTTTCACCCCACGATCCAAATACGCTGTATCAAGCGGGAGAGCGATTGTTCAAGACGACCGATGGCGGCATACATTGGGTTGCCATCAGCCCCGATCTCACCCGCAACGACAAGAGCAAGCAGCAACCTTCCGGCGGCCCGATCGACATCGACGACACTGGCACCGAGTACTACGACACAATCTTTGCCGTTGCCGAATCTCCCGTCGCAAAAGACTTAATCTGGACCGGCGCCGATGATGGCCTGATCTACATTACTCGTGATGGCGGCAAGAATTGGTCAAACGTCACTCCGAAGGATTTGCCGGAATGGAGCCGTGTCAGCCTCATCGACGCCTCGCCGCACGATGCCGGAACTGCCTACCTGGCGATTGACCGCCACCAGAATGACGACCTGCGTCCTTACATCTATAAGACCAACGACTACGGCAAGAGCTGGACGAGAATCGTAAGCGGCATTCCAGAGAACACGTTTGTACGTGCAGTCCGCGAAGACCCCAAGAAACGCGGGCTGCTTTACGCCGGCACCGAAACTGGTATGTTCGTTTCATTTAACGATGGCGCAAACTGGCGCGCGTTGAAGCTCAACCTGCCTACGACGCCAGTTCACGACCTGGTGGTGAAAAACGATGATCTCGTTTTAGCCACGCACGGGCGGTCTTTCTGGATTCTTGATGACGTTTCGCCACTGCGCCAATTCACCGACCAGATCACGGCGCAAGATGTGCACCTCTACACACCCGCTACCGCATATCGTTTCCACAATCCATCAGACGAAGAGCGCAAGTCGGTGATAGCCGGCCAGAACCCGCCACCGGGCGCGGTTGTCTACTACTATCTGAAGAATGCTCCCAAAGGCGAAACAACTATCGAGATCCTCGATTCCGCAGGCACGGTAATTCGCAAATATTCCAGCAACAGGACCGAACCAGTTGAGGAACCTCGGAATCCCGATGACAAGAAACCAGAGAAACAAATCAAGGCGGAAGCCGGGCTTAACCGTTTCATCTGGGACGAACGTTACGAGGGAACCAGCCGCGTACCCGGATACTACTTGTTCGAATACAAGGAGGGCGCCTATGGCCCATTCGCGCTGCCGGGCAAATACCAAGTTCGCTTGACCGTGGACGGCAAGAGCCAAACTGCGCCTATGGAAATGAAGCTCGACCCCCGCGTCAAGGTTGAGCAGGCTGATCTGCAAAAACAGTTCGACCTCGGCATTCAGATTCGCGATGAACTCAACCGCGTCTACAACGCAGCGAACCAGATCGAGGACGTCCGGACCCAGGTGAATGGCTTAATGAAGCGACTTGTGGGAAATGACAGCACAAAGCCCGTGCTGCAAGCCGCCGGTGACCTGGATCAAAAGCTGCTCGTCACGCGCGACAACCTGATCCAGCTCAAGATCAAGGCCAATGAAGATTCACTCGCTTATCCGCAGCGCGCGGATAGCAAGCTGGCCTACCTTGGGCTGCTCGTGTCCGACGAGACCGACTCCGCTCCCACGGAAGCCGAATATCAGGAGTTCGACAAACTCAAGAAGCAAACCGACGATTACCTGGCACACTGGGCGGAGCTGCAAAAAACCGACTTGGCATCATTCCAGAAAATCATGGCCGGACAAAACATTCAGGCGATCGTCGTACCCACGGCCGAAGCCACCAGCGCTGGCGGGGAGGAGCCTAGATAAATACTGTTTCTCCTCCTCTGTCACACAGGTGATTTCGGGGATGTGTAAAGAGACTCAGCAATTTGTGGAACGTCCGCAATAGCGTTATGCTGCATCCGGCTTCGTCGAATCATCCTTTCGGCGCTCGTGAGGCGTTCCCTTTTCGATTCCAAACCTAGCCTCCAGCTCTCGGATGACTTTTGCGGTTATGGCCTTTTGTCGAATGAGGGTCAACAATGCTCCCAGAGCCATGCCCAACATCAACATTCCGAGCAACAGCAGAACATCTGACTTGGTGCCCATGACGATGATGTATAGCAGTGAGGCTGCTGTGCATTCTCGATGTTGGCAGCCTTGTTTCGAAATCAGAACAGAAAGCACTCCCCAGGATCACGCGATACTTCTTTCGCGCTGTCTTCCTGATGCCATGTCGAGAATTGACCGCGCAGGAATGCGCTCTACGTGATTATGGTTGGCCACTCGGTGCCCTCTCCGCAAAGCAATTCCGATTAAAAGCCAGCAGCCGCCTTTTCCGGTTTTCAGAACAGCCGCGAAAGATTCCACCAGAATTTGCTATTCGGAGACACAATAATCCAATAGAGACGCCCGCTCTGCCTCAGAGAAACGATGAGTGCGACCCTTGGTTCCGCTGAATCCTCGGTACGGGCGCTGCTGGTTTCAGATGACCCGTTGACAATCAAGCAAATTTCGGAGCCGCTGCGAGAATTGGCGGCAACCACCGAAGTGTGTACCGACGTTCCAAGCGCCATTCGCCTGGTGAACACGCGGAAGTTCGAAACCGTGGTCGTGGATTTAAAGTTAGGAGAGCAGAGCAAAACCATTTTAGAACGAGTGCGCCTTTCACCCTCCAACCACACCACGGTGGCGTTCGCGATCACAGAAGGCACTAAACAATCGGCGATGGCATTTGCGGCAGGCAGCAACTTCGTTCTGGAACGGCCGCTTTCAGCCATCTCCGTTGGCAGAACATTGAAAGCTGCATATGGTCTGATCATCCGCGAACGTCTCCGTTACTTCCGTTGTCCGATTTCAATCCCCGCTGCTATCCGCGATCAGGAGGCGGGAGAGATTCGCTGCCAAGCGGTCAACATCAGCGAAGGAGGCATGGCAGTAATCTCCTCCGTGCCTCTGAAACCCGGCATGCAGGTCACCCTTCAATTTGCGATTCCGGGTCAAGGAAGCCAATTCGCGGCTCAGAGTGAAATCTGTTGGTGTGATGAGAAGGGTCGCTCCGGATTACGATTTGGCGCGCTCTCCCCCGAACAGAAGACGGAGCTAAAGCAGTGGCTCTCAAAGAGGCTGGAGGAGAGCTTGCCTGAATCGGTTGCACTGAAATTCCGATCCACTTCTTAGTCACAGTTCAGTGCGGCGCTTTAGGATT
>DAIMDJ010000048.1:0-4496 GCA_036725905.1 Terriglobales bacterium | reverse complement strand
GCACTGAAATTCCGATCCACTTCTTAGTCACAGTTCAGTGCGGCGCTTTAGGATTGGGCAAAAACAATAACATCGTGAACAGATCAGTGGGCCTTCAGCCAACGAGCAGCGGTAATTATGGGGAGAGTCGCCGGGCTTCAGACCACGTCACCAAGGAGAGTGGCGAGCGCGAATTAGAACGCGCTGAGATTCGCCCTTTGAAAGAAATTGAGCGGGAGGCCATTCTCGTTGCCGTGAAGCAATTAGGCGTGAGCGGAGCCGCCTCCGTTTTAGGCGTCGGAAGAACAACCATCCATCGAAAGCTTCGGAGCTATCAAGCCGGCAGTCCAGAGCCGGAACCCGGATGGCGGGCTGTTCCCGTGACAAAAGTGAACGCATTACTTGCGGCAGCAGCGAAGGCCGCAGAGTTTCTTAGGTGGTGTCAAGGAACGATGGCACCCCGCCTCGGTGAGCGGTTGGATGCAGCCATTCAGGACTTTCAGGAAGTGGCAGTATCCCGACGTCATCCCAAGCGTGACAAAACTACTCGTGGTACCTCTTAACGAAGTCGCCAATCAGAGACAAGAAGCGCGGCACAGACTCATCCTTGTTGATGAAGCCGTCCACATTCCGCATGGTTTTCGGTGGCTTCCCCGAGTACAGGATGATCGGCACATCGCGCTTGATTTTCTTCATCTGCTTCGCAAGAAAAGTGCCAGTTGTTCCCCGCAGCATGTGATCGGACAGGACGAGACAGACAGGAGCATCACGAAGAATTTCCATTGCCTCTGTGCCGGTGCTCGCACTGAGAACGGCATAACCAGCCTGCTCCAGCACGGCCTTCCGCGGACGCAGATAGATCTCGTTGTCTTCTACGCAGAGAATCAAGGGCTTGCTCGCGATTGTGGGCGAAGGAGCGGCCATCTTCAGGCAAAGCTATTGAATCGTTTCAGACTGCCTGAGCAGAGCACCTGCCGTAAATACAGGAAACACTGTATGGCATCGAACGAAAGTCTCAGCAGCAAATATGTAAACTCCCACAGCTTGACTCGCGTCTACTGGGCGACTTCGAGCCTCTCCAATGGAACGCGAGCGGAAACGTATGTTTCAAGAGCGCAGGCGAAGGCGCGTCTCTCCCGAAGACGTACCCGGTATGTTTCCTTACGCCCGACGCGACAGAGATTTTGAAAAGTCTCGTGTGGAGAAATGGGTTGATCTTGCCGATTCGGCTTTGAAGAAAAAGAAGCCGCCATCACGATGATGTTTCTGGGCTACAACAGTTGGCGTCGCTCTTTGATGGTGATGTTGCACGGCCTTGCCCAGCACGGGCCAGACGTGCGCATCATGATTCCCGCATGTGACTTTCGTGCTATGCGAATGGCACCTTAGTGAATTGACCTACCGGTGCCTGCTTGCTACTTTCATGGCAGCTTTCCGCTGCTCCCCCAAGGTGCAATTCGCTTTGGCAGTTTGGGGTAATTTATGAAGCTGGTTTATTTATGCTACGCGGCGCTGGGGTATGCGGTGGCCCGCTGGGTCTTCCGGCGGCAACCAGTTCCGGTGGCTGATCCGGTTACACGTTTTCGCTCCTCTGGCCTGTTGTAATGCCTCTGGTCTGGGCGTGCGGCGCCCCGTTGCGTGCTACTTCGTCGCGCACGCCCATTTTTCCCTTTGCGAAAGGTCTACAACCAAGGTTTGTGTTAGTTCCGCCTCCTGATCGCTGATCCGTAGGTACAATTTTCTTCAGACCCTACAGGTAATGAATTGAGTTCCTTTCATTACGGAGTAGTGTCTGCGGCGCTTGCCTTACGGCAGAATAGTGCGGCGACTCGAACTGAAAATGTCCAAGCTCGGATTAGCGCTCGTCTCGGTTGCGCTGGGATTGGTAGTCACAACATGCTCCTTTGCGCAGACCGATACTACTAATGATGTCTCTTTGGGCGAATTGGCGCGCACCTTGCGTCAGCGCAAAACTCCAGTTGTGCAGACCGTGATCGACAACGACAACATGTCAAAGATCATGGACCAGGTCGAGGCTCATCGCCAGGCCGGCAGCCTGATGTTTTCTTTCGATAATGCTGGGAAAACGTTTCATGTCTCTTCGCCAGACGTGACTTGCAGCCTTTCATTCAACTCGAACACTACCTCACTTCTTTCAACGCCGTTTATTTCGCAGGAGCTTCCCGAAAGCGAGCTTGGCAAATTGGATGGCCCAGCCAGCATAGAGGGCGACACTCTGCAGCTCTCGGTCTATAACGGAACAGCGTGGAATGTAAAAGAGATCACCGTTGGCTTAACAATTTTGCGGCGCTCAGAGAGGCAAACTGCTCAGTATGGATCGGCCAGATTGATTACTGCCGCCGAAACTACACCCGCCGCTGCACAGCCCGAAAAGCATTCTGACGTGACCATTCTCTATCATCTGAAGGGCGCAGCCGCACCATTCAAGACTACGGTGTTTAAGGAGACTCTCGGTGCGACTCTCGGCTCCGATCAGGACTGGCACTGGGCCATCGTGCAAGCCAAAGGAGTCCCACCGGCACCGAAAGATCCACCGCCCACTACGCCGGCGGTCACCCCTTAAATCTCAGAGAAATCGGCTGACTGCTGAGGACCGACGCTCGGGGTCCCACAACTCTTTCCACGGGCTCCGCTCTCCCGCTCTTCAAGCTGCGGTACGCCGCATCCAGGATTTCCTGATTCTGCCAGCCTTCCTCGCCAGAAACGGGAAACTCGGAGGTGCCCTCAACCGCCGCAGCGAATGCATCCACCTGCCGCGCGTAAGCGCCCTGATTCGATACTGTCTCCCTTTCGACGACGGCTCCGTCGCGACGAAGTTCCAGAGTAATCGGGTGCTCTACGTTCAACCCGTCGTCGGCGCGCAACGCTCCGTTCTCACCGACAACTTCAATTGGCGTGCGGTAGCCGGCGCGGTATGAGACCAGCACGCTGGCCAGAGTTCCTCGCGAGAATTCAAGGATTAATGCAGCCGCAGCTTCCAATTCGCCGGATTCGTGATCGTGCATTCCCCGCGCGCTCACTCGCAAAACTTCGTCTTGCAGAATGTAACGCAGCGCATCGACGCTATGCACCCCCACATCGGCAATGGGACCGCCACCGGCCACGGCTGGGTCGTAAAGCCAGGTTCGAGGATGGCCACCTGCTGCCTGAAAAGAAAATTCAGATCGCGCAAAAATCGGCCGACCGATCTGGCCGCCTGCAATACGTTCGCGGAGGCGAGCCGTGCTGTTTTCAAATCGGAAAACCTGAGCGACACCTAGCAGCAGCCTTGCCTCCCTCGCGGCTTCAACCATGCGGCGACATTCATCAGCATTGACCGCCATGGGTTTTTCGCAAAGTACCGGCTTGCCGCACCGAATTGCCAGCAAAACATCCGACAAATGGCAGGCGTTCGGCGTGGTCACGAAAACCGCATCTACTTCGGAGGATCGGCAAAGCTCTTCGGCAGAATCAAAAGCAAGAGGAATATTGAAACGACGAGCCGATTCCTGAGCCTTGCCAATATCTCGTCTCGACAGTGCAGTAACGCGGCAGTTCTTAGCCGCGGCGAAGCCGGGCATCACCCGTTTCACCGCATGTAAGCCGAAGCCGAGAATTCCAAATCGGATCATAAAGAAATTAGCCTAGAATCTCCCTCTGTGTACCTCTGCGCCCTCTGTGGTTTTGATCCAAAAGCGCGCTTACTTTGTAGTTGTAGCAACCGAAGTTGGCGCAGATCCGACCGAAGCGGCGATCGAGCCATTCGTCAATCCGCCCGTGCTTGAGTCAATATTGAACCCGCTGATATCTCTCGAATTTTCATTGGCGACATAGAGAAATTTGCCAGTGGAATCTATCGTCGCGAATATTGGCCGCGTACCTGCTGCGAAAGGCGACTTAGGCGTTGTAAGCTCAGTGGGTACGCCAGTAGTGGAATCCAGCGAAAATGCAGACACGTTGTTGCCGCCCAGATTGGCAACGTAAAGAAACTTGCCAGCTGAATCGATCGCCATCGAGACAGGATTCGTACCGGCAATAAAAGGCGAGTTGGGCAGGGAAGTAAGCATTCCAGTACTCGCGTCAAGGGAAAGAACGGAAATCGTATCTGACAAAGAATTGGCAACGTAAACGAAATGCTCCGTCGGATCGACAGCCACGGAGAACGGCCCACTGCCCACGGTGAAGGGCGAATCCGGAACTTGCTGCAAGACTCCAGTGCCGGAGCCAATCGAATAACCGAATACTAGCCCGAGAGTAGAGCTCGCAACATAAAGATACTTTCCCGAAGGAGAAACCGTGAGCGCCACCGGGCTGGCGCCGGCCGAAGTGGGGAATGGCGATCCCGAAACTTCGGTCAGAACGCCAGTACTCGCATTGATCGAGTACACGGAAATGTTGCTGGAGCTTACATTACCTGCGAATAGAAACGTGCCCGCGGAATCCATCGCCAGAGCTACCGGATTAATACCCGCCGGCGTTCGCGGCGTGACCTCCGTAAGGCCTCCCGTACTATGGTC
>DAIMDJ010000047.1:0-11461 GCA_036725905.1 Terriglobales bacterium | reverse complement strand
CCTCGAAAAAGGCAACAAACAGGGACTGAAAGCCGCGCGCAGCGAAGGTTCGACCGGCCAGGAGTTTTTCGTCGCCTTTTCCCCCGAGCGCGAGGATCCTGGCAATCAGACTGTGGCGCGGCGCGACATCCCCAAAGTCGTAGGAGGCCTCGATTCGCAAGCTTCCGATTTGGCCGCAGCTCTCTACGGCGCCATTTTCAACCGTGTGGTGCGGGTATCTTCTCCCGCTGCAGCGGAGATGACCAAGCTGCTCGAAAACATTTATCGCTGCGTGAATATCGCGTTGGTCAATGAACTCAAGCTGCTCTCGCTGCGGATGGGCCTCGACATCTGGGAGGTTATTGAAGCCGCCTCCACCAAGCCCTTTGGGTTTCATCCCTTTTATCCCGGCCCTGGGCTTGGCGGGCACTGCATTCCTGTGGATCCGTTCTATCTTTCCTGGAAGGCAAAAGAGTGGGATTTCCGCACGCGCTTTATCGAGCTCGCGGGCGAAATCAACATGAACATGCCCTATCACGTGCTCGATTCAGTGGCCAAAGCTCTGAACCAGTACAAGAAGGCATTGAACGGCGCCAAGGTGCTCGTGCTCGGTCTGGCCTACAAGAAGGACATTGACGATCTGCGCGAGTCTCCCTCGCTCACTATCATTGAATTGCTGCAGAAAGAAGGGGCGAAGGTTAGCTACAACGATCCCTATTTCCCGACTGTTGGCAAAGGTCGCAAGTACGATCTGCGAATGACGTGCGCACCACTCGAAGACCTTGCCCAATATGATTGCGTGCTGATCGTGACCGACCACTCCGACTACGATTACGAGCGGATTGTGCGTGAATCGCAGCTTGTCGTAGATACGCGAAACGCCACCCGCGGCATACGAAGCCCTAAAGTTGTGCGCTGCTAGAAGTAGCGAGGACGAGGTCATCGGGAGCTTCCCAAACGGGCGCCAAGCCCAGCATCAGCCCCGGAAAAAACTTCCCGTAACGGGATGGGTACCTACCCAGCAATATGCAACTTTTTGCGTTCTGGAGCCGCAAATTTGCTAATATCCTTCCACATAAGTGTAAGTAGCTGTTCAATAAACGCTTGCTTCCGTTGTCCTTAATGAAAGTGGTCGCATTCGTGCTTTGCGAGTACCGGAAGTCAACCTCCCAGCCATCTCCTGGATTATCCCTGTTGAGGCTGGGATCGCCCTTCGTCGAACTCTAAAGACAGGAGCTGAAAGCCATTATGTATAACGCTCCCTACCATGGCCCTTTTTCGCTGCTTCCTGAGAGACGCCCGCCCTGGAAGGAGTTCATCTTCAGCTTCAGCTCGCAGGGGTTGGGATTATTTCTGCTGGCGTGGTTGGCAGTTCTGCATCCCGAAGTCCTGGTTCCGCCAACTCACGATTATCACTTCATCCGCTTGGTCGAGACTCCGGCCCCCGTCAATCATCAGCCCCAACCTCCGCGAGTGCTGAAGCAAGAACTCGCTAGATTAGAAACGCCGACTGAGCCGGTGCTTCGCCTACCCCCAGAAGTTAAACCGAGGCTTCAGCACGATGAATCACCGCAGGCGCCAAAGATTGAGCTGGCCTCGAACAAGGCTCCGATGATTCCCCCTGCTGCTCCGGTAATTCCCCGCCAACCAGTAAAAACGAATGTATTCTCGACCGGCAGCTCGGAACCCGCGACCATCGCCAAAGCTCCTGAGAAAGTGCAGACCGGAGGATTCGGCGATCCCAACGGCGTGCCTGCCCGGGAGAATCACGGACGGCCCATCAACATCGCGCAGTCTGGATCGTACGACCTGCCCTCGGGCCCGGGCTATGGTAACGGTACTGGAGGTGCAAACGGCGCACGAGGCGTTGTCGCAAGCGCAGGCTTTGGCAATGGCGTGGCCATCGTGGACGGCCGCGCCGGTTCTCGCTCCACAGTACGCCAAAGTGGGTTTGGCGATGCCGAGCCAGTAACTTCGACCCAGGTCCACCGCCAGCAAGCCGAGGTGGCTGCCAAACTCGTGCCGGCAGAAATTATCTCCAAACCGAATCCGACCTATACAGACGAGGCCCGAAAACTGCGCATTGAAGGCGAGGTTCTACTGGAGGTGGTCTTTGAGTCCTCCGGCAACCTCCACATTTTGCGCGTAGTTCACGGTCTTGGCCACGGCTTGGATGAAGCCGCAGTACGCGCTGCCCAGAAGATCCGGTTTAAACCAGCACAGCGAGATGGCCAACCCGCCGATTCCACCGCTGTGCTGCATGTCATCTTTCAAATAGCCTGAAAACGCCGTCTACGTCGTCAAGAGGTGGTATGCGTTATTTCCGATCAGTTCTTATCTCTTTTGTCGCTCCAGTCCTTCTCTCAACTCTCGTCTCAGGACAAGATACCAATGTAGCTCCAGCCGGGTCCGCGGCGCAGGCCGGCGCTCCGGTCTCCCTTGACCAACTCGTCGCCAAAGTCATCGATCGCGAACATTTCGCTATGACTCAGCTTCGGAGCTTGCATCCGATCGTCGAAACTTACATTCAGAACCTCAAAGATGACCGCGAGAGCGCCGATCTTCCGGCTAGCGA
This sequence comes from Terriglobales bacterium, assembly GCA_036725905.1. Lineage (GTDB taxonomy): Bacteria > Acidobacteriota > Terriglobia > Terriglobales > Acidobacteriaceae > QIAB01. The sequence goes on along the minus strand of DAIMDJ010000047.1, from coordinate 8,907 downwards.
CCAATATTTTCTCGGGCAACTCGACATGAGTCATGGCCCCAATGACCGCGCTTTCGCCAACAAACCTGACGCCAGCTTCTTTCATCCCCTTTCAAAGCTGACCCGCTTGTATCAGATGAAATTCCTGCCGCGCGGCTTCGCCCAGATGGCAATCGTGGATGAAGATCTTCAGCGGCAGAACTATGATTTTGCCTTTGTCCGCCGCGAGTTCCTCGGCGAAGTTCGTTGCCTGGTCCTCGACGTGAACCCCAAACGGCACCCCGGGAATGGACAGTTCAAAGGCAGAATTTGGGTGGAAGATCAGGACTACAACATCGTCCGTTTCAACGGAACTTATTATCCTCACGCACGCAACAGCGCCTATCTACACTTCGATAGCTGGCGATTGAACCTACGACCCGGACTTTGGTTGCCGGCGTACATCTACAGTGAAGAGTCTGACCTGCGCTTCGGCTTCAACCACAAGCTCCACCTGAAGGCACAAACCCGGATGTGGGGCTACGATCTGCAAAAATTCAACCGCAATGACGAACTCACCGAAATCGTGGTTGATGCCCCACAGTCGGTGCGCGACCAAACCACAGGGGCGCAGGATGCGACGCCTATCGAGAGCCAGCGACTTTGGGAGCGTCAGGCGGAAGAAAATACAATCGAGCGTCTGCAAAAGATCGGCTTGGTCGCTCCGACTGGCGAGGTCGACAAAGTTCTACTCACTGTCGTCAACAATCTGCTGGTCACCAACAATCTCGAGATTCAGCCCGAGATTCGTGCGCGCGTAATGCTAAGCTCCCCACTTGAATCCTTCGCTATAGGTCACACCATCGTTATCAGCCGCGGCCTGCTAGACGTGCTGCCTGATGAGCCTTCTCTCGCAATGGTTATTGCTCACGAACTCGCGCACATCGCTTTGGGCCATCGCGTGAATACCCAATTCTCCTTTTCAGATCGTATGCTCTTCCCCGACTCAGAAACCTTTGAGCGCCTGGACTTCACACGCAGCCCAGCCGATGAAGAAGCCGCTGATAAGAAAGCTCTCGAACTCCTCTCCAGCTCACCGTATAAGGACAAGCTGGGCAATGCGGGATTATTCCTGAAAGCTCTCCAATCCCGCGCCCCGGAACTCAAGAGTTTGATTCGCCCGCACATGGGTAATGGCCTGGCGGAAGGCAAGTCGTTGCGGATGTCTGCTCTGCTGAACTCAGCTCCGCAATTGGACATGCAGCGAACTGATCAGATCGCGGCGTTGCCCCTTGGTGCCCGCATCAAGCTTGATCCCTGGAGCAGCCGCATCGAACTGGTGAAGACAAAGCCTCTGGCGCTCACTTCTAGTCGGGAAAAGATGCCATTTGAGGTGACGCCATTCTTTCCTTACTTGACTCGCCTGCCCGACACAACTCCGGAAAGAGCGGCTGCAGCAACACCGCCCAGCCAGTAACTTGACGAGCCCGCCGGTTCACCCAGCTCGCGTCGTTGTAAGTGCGCGAACTGTTTCTCAGCTTAGACTTGCGTTAGCGTGCTCTTGACTTCTTAGTGCACTTCACGGTTCAGACTTTCGCGGCGGAACCTGAGAAGAATTTGGATGAACGCAAGAAGCCACTGGCGTGGCGGAACAAGCCTTGTTGTCACGAGGAACGATACGGACTATTGGATCGAGCTTCCTACCTGCGAGAACACGTTGTTGGCATTAGAACCAATCAGGCGAACGGTGCCAACTACAATTACCAGAACGACAGCCAGCATCACCGCATATTCAGCGATGTCCTGACCTCGTTCATCTGAACAGAGTTGTTTCATGAACCTTGCCACGGGGCTCCCCTCCTAACGCGCCACTTCCGCCGCTGACTACAATTCTCACCTGGCACTTACTCACAATTTGCCCGATTGATCGCATGCTAATTTTCGCAACAGAACGGGGACAATGGCCCGTTTGTGGCAAGGCCTGGCACGAACGTGCCATGAAATCAGGCTATAGTCTTCAAAGGCAAGGATTGATTTACCGCGAATAAGGCTAATTCCAGGCGGGTGGAAACCCCGAGTTTGTCGAAAATATTACTCAGGTGATGTTTCACAGTATCTTCGCTGATCTTGCAATATTCAGCGATCTCCTTGTTTGAATATCCAGCAACCACGGTGGAAACGATCTCCAGCTCTCGCGGTGTAAGTCCAAACTTCTTCTGCCGCGCTTCCTCTCCCGAAGACTGAACCAGGCTCCGAAGATACTGAACAAGATTGGAGACGCTCTCTCGGCCAACCCAATACTCCCCTGCCATCACGGTGTGAATGCTCTTGAGTAGGAGCTGCGTAGCCGAATCCTTCATCACCACCCCACGAGCACCCAGTTGCAAGGCTTCGACAATCTGCTTCTTCTCAGCCGCTGCCGTTAACAAGATCACCCGCACGGCATTTGAGTTCGAGCCGGAACTCATTTCCCTCAATGCCTCCAATCCCGGCATGCGAGGCATCGCTAAGTCAAGCAGCAGGATGTCCGGTTTAAGTTGCCGCGCCAGCTTCACCGCCTCAGTTCCGTCCTGCGCTTCGCCGACAACTTTCAAGTCCGGCTCAGCCTCCAGCAAACGCCGCAAGCCATCGCGAAAAATCGGATGGTCGTCCGCAATTACAATACGAATGGGCTGCGATCTCCGGCTATCCATAAGCTGCTTCCCGCTTTTGTGGAACGTTGATCTCCAAACGCGATCCCTGGCCTGGAACTGATTCTATCGCGAGTTCGCCATCAATTAAACGAACCCGCTCTTTGATAACAAGCGGGCCACGGCCGAGCGTATCCTCTTCCAGATGAGAAAGCCTGCCAGCAAACGGAAACCCGCAACCGTCATCTTCCATAACTAATGTCCAGTGTTGATTCTTGGAGCCCAGTCGCACCAATACCTGACGTGCTCGGCTATGCTTACGGACATTTACCAAGCCTTCTTGCACAATGCGCGCCAGTTCGCGGCACACTTGCCGCGGCATGTCGATTTCATCCAGATCGGAATGGAACCGCGCCGAAATTCCCGTCTCCCTCTGAAACCGTTCGACTGTGTCGGCAAGGAACCCTAGAAGCCTCCTCGAATCCACATCGAGTGACTTCATCTGCTGCATCAGCTCACGCAGCTTCAACACTTCTTCCCGCAATAATCCTTGGATGCGCCCCAATTCGTCGGTGATCGATACCGATTTGTCCGAAGTCCGCCGGAGCACGTCAACTTGCATTTCCATGGCGATCAGCGATTGGACTGCCCCATCGTGCAGCTCGCGCGCAAAGCGCGCGCGTTCCAGCGCCCCCGCCCTCAGACGCAAACGGCGCAACAAATATACGTTGTACACTGCCGGTCCAACCTGCTGCACTAGCTCCTGGAGGAACCGAAGCTCCTCCTCCACATCGCCAGTCAACGACAGATCTAACAGAAAAATTCGTCCCCACCACTCGTGTCCGAAAGAGAACGAAACTACCATCAAATTCTGGAACTCGTGCTGTTTAGCTAGCCGCTCCAGAGCCGCCGGCGGCAAATTCAAAACCTTTGCTCCCGTTCGATCCAGTCCCACCAAAGAGAAAGCTCCTTGCCTGTTGCTGGCCGACGCATAGTAAGTCTCCGCCGGAAAACTGTAGAGATACGTCTCCCGATCCGAAGGCAGCGGATCGAGCCACTGGAAGGCTGTTCTGCTACCGAGCCGCATCTCGCCCACGAATACCCGATGGCTATTCGCCTCTCGTGATGCAATGAGTGCCGCGCGCGCGCCGTACATGCTTATCAGTTCTCCGACGATCTCTTGCAGAGTCCCGCTAAGCCCGGCTTCAACCCGAGCCTTCCCTAAGACTCGGGCAACCACCGCTTTTTCCGCGCGTAGCTGCTTCTGCTGTTCGGCCAGGTATCCCAGCAGAAGCCCCATCACCAGAAGATACATGGAACGCATGAAGAGCCGTTGTGGCTCGAAGTCAGCGGGCGCAACTCGCAGCATTGGCAGATTGTGTTGCAGAAGCAGCCGGCCAGCCCAGGTGAAAAATCCCAGGTGAAACGCGAGGCTCTCAATCCACAGAAGGACAACCGAAGCCGCGGCCGTTCCCACGGTCTCCCACAATCCCCAGCGATAGGCAGCAGCGGCCAGAACGAAGACCAGGAACAGGAAAAAAGGATTCGATTGGCTGGCCGCGAACACTGAAATCAATGCTGGCCATACCACATCACCCCCGTGGACTAGTCCGCGGAATGATGCGGTGGATTCCCGGCGCCTCCGCAAAAGCAAGATGATTACCACTCCCTGGGCGATATAGAACGCGAACAATCCGGATGCCCACAAGGAATAGTGAATCTCACCGGGATCGATCAGGACGGCAACCAGCGCAGAAATCGCAAGAAACACCCGCGCTGTGGCTAGCCACCGTTCAATTCGGCGAATTTCGCCGGGGGTGATCGGCGCCCTTTGTCTCCACAGAAACCGGTGTCGAAGCGCTCGGAATGGCAACGGAGTACGACCTGACAAGAGCCTGCTGTCGCCAAGGATATTATTGAGAATAGTGCAAGAGAGCAAGCGAAGGGCACCACCTACTTTCTTCAATGTCTTTCCTCAGTTGCATGTACTTGCCCAAAACAGTTCACCAATTCATTTCGCCCCTGCCGGTGTTACTGAAGTAATGTTTTCTTGTCGGGATTGCTGTCTAGAATTGGCCAGCGGGTGTCATGTCTCGTCGCGCGCGTTTCTGCCTGGTCGCAATCTCCGGTTTCGTCTTCGTGCAAGCCGCAGCTTCGCTGTTGCTGCGAAGCGGCTTCGCACTTACAGCGGCTAGCGACCTAATTCAGTCTGCTCTTCTTCTGGCAGGCACGCTTGCCTTTCTTACGAACGCGCTAGCCACGCGAGGACGCACCCGGTTGTTCTGGCTGCTAATGTCTCTCGGCCTAGCGTTCTGGTTCGCATACCAGACGCTGCTGTGGACCTACTTTGAAGTTTTCCTTCGTCAGGACGTTCCAGACGTATTTTGGGGAGATGTGATCCTGTTCCTCCACATTGTTCCCATGATGGCGGCGCTTGTGCTCCAGCCCCATGCCGAACAGGATGAACGGACCACTCGGCTGGGATCGCTCGATTTTGCCTTACTGCTTGTATGGTGGCTCTATCTTTACGTGTTCGCTGTCATTCCGTGGCAATACGCGGTGACAAACGTAGCCATTTATCAACACAACCTGAACTCACTTTATCTTGCGGAAAAGATCGTCTTTCTTTGTGCCCTGGCTGCAGTCTGGCTACGCAGCAGCGGCGTCTGGAAGATCATCCATGCGCATCTTCTTGGGGCGAATCTAATGTATGCGCTCAGCTCCTACCTTGTAATCTGGGCCATTGAAAAACATGCATATTACTCCGGCAGTCTGTATGACATTCCTTTGGTCGTATCCATGGCGTGGATTGCTGGGGTCGGAATCATCGCGCTCGACCGCGCTCCCAATCATCAGGGCCGCAAGCAAGCGGAAAATCATGGCGTATGGATTGCGCGCTTGGCAATGGCGGCGATTTTCTCTTTGCCTCTCTTTGCCGCCTGGTCATTGCTTGAAAGTGGCGCGCCTCCACTGGTTCGCGGCTTTCGGCTGGTGCTGACCCTTGGCAGCATGATGGTCATGGGCGCAATGGTATTCGTCAAACAGCATATGCTCGACGGAGAACTGATGGATCTGCTGCGGGCATCGCGCCACTCGTACGAAAATCTTACTCGCTTGCAGGAGCAGCTGGTTAAATCGGAAAAACTGGCCTCGCTTGGCCAGCTTGTGGGAGGCGCTGCGCACGAAATCAACAATCCGCTCACGGCGATGCTCGGATATTCTGACCTGCTCGCTGAAACATCTCTCAGCGGCGAGCAACGTGATCTCGCGGAAAGAATCGGATACGAGGTACGGCACACAAAGTTTCTCGTCTCCAGCCTGCTTAGCTTTGCCAAGCAGGTCCCCGGCGAGAAGACTCTGCTGGACGTCAATGCATTGGCGGAAATGGCAATTAAGCTTTCACAAGCTCACTTGCACGGACGCAGCATTCAGCTAACTAGCCATTTACAGCCGGATCTGCCGCAAGTACGCGGCGACTCCAACCAACTCCTCCAGGTTTGGCTCCACATCATTAACAACGCTGTGCATGCGATGGAGAATACCGCCGGAGCTCTGACGATCGAAACCCGGCAGCAACACGGCATGGTCGTGCTGGAGTTCTCCCATAATGCACCCGGAGTTGAGGAGCAGGATGTCGCCTTCGACCAGCCCAGTGATAATCAAACGACCGGTTTGGGTCTGAGTGCCTGCTATCGAATCATCCACCAACACAATGGGAAGATTCTTTATACCCACCACGCCAAACGGGCCGTCTTTCGCATCGAGCTTCCCGCCAATCCTTCACCGCCAGGACACCGCGAATCCCAGGAGGTTTTGCGCGATGAACAGCAAGCCGGCTCAGCTCTCACCCTCCCTCCCACTCCGTAGAGTTAAAGCGATCGTGGGCGTGCTGTTAAAAACTCCCGTTCAGGATGTAAACAACTCCAGCGCCTTTGGACACGACGCCCGGAAAGGATGTGCCTTGTGGCGCAAAGCCAATTCGGAAGCAGTTGTCACGGCTTACCCCTCAATGCCCGCTGTCCAAATTCTTCACAAAAAAATCGACACTCGCTCCATAAGCTCTGATCCAGTTTCTCCATATCAGAAAATCATGAATCTCATCGGGGAAAATTAGCTCTTCGAAATAAACCTTCTGCTCACGCAGCCGTTGTGCCAGATCGACCGTTTGGCCGAATGGCACGTTACGATCATCATCGCCATGAATCAGCAAAACCGGAGATTTCCAGGTAGCCACGCTGGCGTCAGGCGACGACTCAAAGGCAAGTTTTTCGGCTTCTTTTTGATCGGGAGCGCCCGGACGCTTTTCCCAGTGGGGCAGGAATACAGACCAATCATGCACGCCGTGCATGTCGTCGCCCGCCGCAAAAATATCCGAGTTGCGCGCCAGTCCCAACGCCGTGAGCAGGCCACCATACGATCCGCCCCACAGCCCGATCCTCTTTGCATCGACAATCGGCAAGCTCTGCAAGTATTTCGCGCCGGCGACAACGTCTTTGTATTCCGAAGATCCTCTCCACCCCGCGTTCGCCGCTTCCCGGAACGCGCGGCCATACATGATTCCGAGCCGATAATTGACAGAAAGTACGACGTATCCCCGGCTCGCCAAGTATTGATTCATGGCATACGCATTGTGGTAGTAGTACATGTAATGAAAACCGAGCATCATCTGGCGAATCGGGCCGCCATGGACAAAAATCAACGCTGGTCCGGCTTGTCTCCTTTCCGCCGGGACGAAAAGCTGGCCATGGATTTCTAATCCATCTTCACTCTTAAACGTCACCTGCTTTGGTTTCACCAACTGCCTGGAAGGAAAATCCACAGGCAGCGCCGCCGGCGCCAGCATCTCTCTTTCTTGCCCGGTGATTCGGTAGGGCATCGCTGGTGTGGTCGCACTGGATCCGAGGCATACCATCTGCCCTGCAGACTCCACCGGGATCCATTCGATTGTTTCGCCGTGGCTGAGCGCCTGCGGCTTGCCCCCATCAAGCGCCACTCGCCAGATGTGCCTGCGATCAACGTCCTCCTGATTTGAAGAAAAGAGCGCTGATTTTTGATCGGCACTCAACGTCACATCTTCCACCTCGAAATTCCCTGGCGTCAGTAGTGTGGGCGCACCCCCGCCAGCCGGGATCGAATAGAGATGATTCCATCCATCCTGCTCGGAGGCGAAGAGCACCTGGTCATTCGCCGCAAAATAAAACGAGCTGTCCGCGGTGAGTTCGGGGAAGGAATCGTTGGGTGTGTTTCCACTATGCCAAATTTCTTTTCCATTGCCGGTCGCGGTGTCTGCAACCCAAATCGACCATGGCGTTACGCGGACCGGAATGAGTGGAAGCTTCTCCTGCAGACCGGGAAGACGCATAAGGGCAATGCGCTTGCCATCAGGCGACCACCGTGGGCTGACGTCGCGATCAGCGCTCGGCGCCAGATAGCGAACGCTGTCGCGGCCGAAATCGTAAATGGCGATGAAGCTATGATCGCCTCTGCTGCTGACAAACGCTATTTCGCGTCCATCCGGAGACCACCTCGGGCTGGAGTTTTCACCCCGCAAATCCGTGAGTTGATGAGCCGGAGTTGCCCCGGATACCGGAGCAATCCACAACTGCTTGTGCGCAGCCCAAACCGCAAACTGTCCGTCAGTAGAAAGCTCGGCGTCCTCGCAATCCTCCTCGCCACAGCCCATTTCGCCCAGCAGGCGCGGAGTTCCGCCTTCCGCGTCCACAGCCCAGACCTGCTGTTTGCGCGCTGAAACGCCATTGGTCGGATCGGCTACGCGGCCATTTTCATTGAGCTCACTGCCACGCACATAGACTAGCGTGCGACCGTCTGGCGTAATGCGCAGACTGGAAATCGGCACGCCATCGTCCTCACCATAGTGCGTCACTTGTCTGGCCGCGAAATTAGGCGCATCGGCGATCCAGAGATTGCGAACTCCTTTGGCATTAAACACCCAAGCGACTCTGCCGCTGCGCTTCGCCGCGATCAGGTTCGAGGGAAATGGCGAGCTCATCACTTGCTCGAGAGTGAAGTTTGCGGCAGAACACGGGAGAGAAATCAGAGAGACCAGCAGAGATGCAACGGCAAACCACCGGTGCGAAATTTTCATAGGAAGCGAAAGCCTATCGTACTTTCTCGCAGCTTGCCAAGATAAGCCATCGCTCTCTCCTGGGAAACGCAGGATAACGTGGTCCTAATTTCATCAACCACGAAGGACACGAAGTTACACAAATTGAGTCCTAAAGGACTGCCCTTCGCAGTCCTGCGTGTTTAAATCCCAGAGTAGATGAGGGACCACGAACATGCTCCCGAGCCGGCGGGC
>DAIMDJ010000046.1:9822-11513 GCA_036725905.1 Terriglobales bacterium | reverse complement strand
GAAACATTGGCTTGGCTGATGTTCACGTTCGATCCGCCTGAATTTGTCACGCTTTGGTATTGGCTTGCGCTGCTGCCGACCTGCACGCTGCCGAAGCTATTGCTCGTTGGGTTTGCGCTCAATATCCCTGCGCTTGCTCCGGCTCCGGTGAGTGGAATGGAAAGGGTCGAGTCGTAGGCATTACTGACAATCGAAACACTTCCACTGCTGGTGCTGCCTGCCGTCGGCGTGAACGAAATGCTGAAGGTCGCGCTCTGCCCGGATGCGAGCTTCCAGGGCAGCGCCGCGTGGCTTACGGCAAATCCGCTCCCGCTTGCTGAAATCTGCTGGACGGTCACGCTGGCCGTGCCGGTATTTGTTAGCGCCGCGAGTTGCGTCACGTTGTTGCCCGGCGCCGACGTCCCGAAGTTGATGCTGGACGGGCTTGCACTCAACATGCCCGTGCTGGCGCCTGTTCCATGTAGCGATACATAAAGTGTCGAGCTCGATGCGCTGCTAGTGAACCCTATGCTCCCATCCACGCGTCCTTGGACCAGCGGTGCGAATATCACCTGAAATTGTGCGGAGTTCCCGGGCCCCAATGTCATTGGGAAGCTCAGCCCACTTAAGCTGTACCCTGCGCCAGTAACACTCACGGACGAAATCGTGATATTTGACGTACCGGTATTCGACAGCCTGGCGGAGAGCACGTTCGAGCCGCCGACCATGACTTTGCCGAACCAAAGGTTCCCCGGTTTGCAACTCAAGGCACCGGTGTTCGTAAAAAAAAATAGCGGTAGAGTTACTATCCCTGTGCCCACTATCGCAGTGCCGGCGACAGGCAAAAGCATGAGGATTGCGAAACAGATGACAAAAGACCGAAGTGCGCGCTGAGAGATATGCATGGCACCTTCAGTTTTTTGCTTAATAGGGGTAGACGGGAAGGTATCGGCAGGCCAGATCAGTACCTTTGAGTCAAAGAGGATTCCTCTTTCGGGAGTGGTTCAGAAAACGGACGGCTGCTTCGAAGCCGAAAAATCGGGCCCGAAGATCCGGGCCCGCAAGAAACCTGGCTGATTCTGCCGCTACGGAGTCGGGATAATTGTTTTCACCTGGTTCGAATACCCGCTCTCGAGCCCCGTCCCATCGACCGCTGTTGTGACGTAATAGTACGTCTGGCCCGCTTGTACTGAGTTGTCGACAAATGCGGTGGTCGCATTCAGCGCGGTATTGATCTTTGTGAATGGTCCGCCCGAAACGGTCGCGCGGTACACGTTATAGCCCACCACGTCCGTCGAAGAGCTTGCAGCCCACGAGAGGTCGACATTGTGCGGTGGCGGCGCCGTTCCATTACCTGTTAACGATTCGCTCGTCGGCGAGTTCGAAGCACTACTCGCGAAAGAAATAGTCGCCGAAGCCGTCCCGCTCGACTGCGGCGTGAACGTCACCGTAATCGCCTTGCTCTGCCCAGCGGTAATCGTGAACGGGAATGACACGCCGCTCAGGGTGAATTCCGATGTGCTCGCTGAAGCTGACGATACCGTTACATTCGATCCTGTCGCGCTCAACGTAGCTGTCATGTTTTTGCTCTGCCCAATCACCACGCTGCTGAAATCCAAAGTGGAGGGGCTCACGCTCAGTTGACCAGGCACCGTTCCAGTTCCTGACAGCGAAATAGTCAGCGTGGAATTGGAGGCATCCGAGGTCAACGA
>DAIMDJ010000046.1:0-9722 GCA_036725905.1 Terriglobales bacterium | reverse complement strand
CAGTTCCTGACAGCGAAATAGTCAGCGTGGAATTGGAGGCATCCGAGGTCAACGAAATTGTTCCGGTGACCGAACCCGCAGCTGTCGGCGCGAACGTTGTTCCAAAGGTAAAGCTTTGCCCCGCAATCAGAGTTAGAGGCAGGTTCAGCCCACTGATGCTGAATCCACTGCCGCCGCTCACGTTCGCCTGCGATACCGTGATCGTAGTCCCGCCGGTGTTCGTTAGAGTTTCCGATTGCGTCGCGCTGCCATTCACCTGAACGCTGCCAAAGCTTAGAGTCTGCGAACTGGCCGATAAGATCCCCGGTGTGGCCCCCGTTCCGGAGAGTGTGATTTTAAGGGTTGAATTCGAAGCGTTGCTCACAATCGACACACTGCCGGTCACAGCTCCGCTGGATTGTGGCGCGAACGTCACATTGAAATTTGCGCTTTGACCCGCGGCAAGTGTCGCTGGCACGCCACTGACGCTGAATCCGGAACCTGACACATTCGCTTGGGAGATTGTTACACTCGATCCGCCAGTGTTGGTCAATGTTTCTTGCAGACTCGAATTATTGCCGACCAATACAGTTCCGAAACTTAAGCTCGAGGGGCTGGCACCCAGCGTGCCTGGAGTTACTCCTGATCCGCTCAACGGAACGTTAAGGGTTGGGTTCGAAGCGTCGCTGGTAATGGCAACGTTCCCGCTGACCGATCCGCTTGTCTGTGGCGCAAATTGCACACTGAACGTTTTTGACTGTCCCGCGGAGAGGGTCGTAGGCAAGCTCAAACCACTCAATGTATATCCACTGCCACTCGCGCTCGCCTGGCTGATAGTTACACTCGTCCCACCTGAGTTTGTTAGAGTCGCCGAAAGCGTTTGGCTGGTTCCTGTCTGGACATTGCCGAAGGAAAGGCTGGAGGGATTTGAGACCAGTGACCCGGGCGTTACCGCGGTTGCGGAAAGTAGAATACTCAGCGTCGGATTTGTAGCATCGCTGGCAAGACTGATGCTCCCGCTCACAGTACCCGCAACTTGCGGCGCAAAAGTAACGTTAAAGCTTTGGCTCTGTCCTGCCGCCAGGGTCAGCGGCAACGCCAGTCCACTTGCGCTGAATCCGGTTCCTATAGTGGTCGCCTGGCTGATTGTTACGATGGTGCCACCCGAGTTCGTAATTGTGACCTGCTGAGTCTGGTTCGTTCCTACCTGCACATTTCCTAAGCTGACACTCGCGGGAGTCGCCACGAGCTGTCCGGCGGTCATCCCTGTTCCGGACACCGGTACCATGACTGTTGAATTAGTACCTGCAAGTCCGCCGCCGTGTCCTTTTCCATTGTGCCCTTGCGTCGAAACCACAAAAGCGAGGGCGATGCTGCCGCTGTCAGGGCCGCCCGCGGGAGGAGTAAAGCTCACATTGACAACGACGCTCTGGCCCGCCCCCAGTGTCAGCGGCATCGTCAGCCCGCTCAGCGTGAATCCATTTCCATTTACTGTCGCCTGCGAAATGGTGAGGCTCGATCCCCCTGAGTTTGCCAGGGTCGCGGATTGAGTTTGCGTCGTTCCTACTGGCACGCTGCCAAACGTGATGCTGGAAGGCGTTACGGTGAGTTGGCCAGGGTTAACCGCGTTTCCGGATGCAGTAAAGGTCGTAGATGCGCTGGCAATAGTGGTTGATGTGGCGGTCGTGGTATCGAGCGCGACCGTCCCCGTGGACTTGCCGTGCGCACGCGGATTGTAGGCTACGCTGAACGGCACGCTGTCGCCCGGGGCGAGCGTCACGGGGAGCTTGTCTCCCGCAATGCTGAAATCTGATTTATCAACCGCCGCCCGCAGTACAGTGATTCGCGAGTCACTCGTATTTAGGAGAGTATTGGTGAGCACTTCACTGTGGCCGACCAACACAGTTCCGAAATTCAGGTTTGGAGCGGCGATGGACAGGTTGCCGCTTTGCGAAACAGTTGGCTGGGTGGCACTCAAACCCTGGCAGCCGAACGTGGCGGCGAGAGCGAGAAGAAGAGTTATCGTTTTGAAGCGACCGAGATCCTTCACTGAAGGCCTCTTTTAGCCGTACGCGCTCATACGGCGGGGGAATTCGCAACGGCCTCAGTGTGAATGGTTTGCGATGGACAGGGTAGGTATCCAAAGTTCACATCGGGAATAGCCAAAGGTCACCCAAAACGGGAACACTTGGTCGCCTGCAGGTAACACTTCAAGACTGTTGGAAGGTGTGACGCGGACTAGCTAAAAGTTCGCCAAACTGTGACGCGCTGCTTGCGGCTTGCAGCATTTCGGGTCGCGAATGGCGCAAGAGTAAAGCACGCGGCGGAACGCGTGAGCCGGGAACAGAAGCGACAAGCCGCAGCGGCGCGAAAGATGTGGAACGAGGTCTCCTGACTGTGATTCGAAGTAGTGGTAACTATCCGGCATCCCCAATCTTTATCCATGCACGAGCCTGAGTGGACTTCTCCACCGCATCCAATATTCGATGCACCGCGACACCGTCATCGAAATTTGGGCGGAATCGCTGGCCCCGCTCCAGGGATTGGAGAAAATCTCCAAGAGTTGCGATAAACGTGTGCTCATAACCAATCTCGTGGCCAGGCTTCCAGAAATTCCCGGAATAAGGATGATCCGGGCCAGTTACTAATAAGTTGCGGCTTGCTTGCAGGTTGGGTGCTTGCGTGGCATCAAAAAATTCCAGCCGATTCATATTCTCGAGGTCGAACCTAATCATGCCCTTGGAACCGTTAATCTCGAACGCATTTCGATTCCGGCAGCCCACGCCATAACGGCTTACTTCTAAAGTTCCCACGCTGCCGTTCGCAAAACGAACCATCAACATGGCTGCATCGTCTACGTCCCGCCCCGGCGCGAAAGTATGAGTCGTCGCGCACAGCTCCGAAATTTCTCCGTTGAGATGCAAAGCAAGATCCACCGCGTGCGACAACAAATCGCCAGTCGCCCCGGAGCCTGCTTCAGCGCGCGTATATCGCCACCCCGCGGCTTTTGACGGATCATTGCCTGATTGGTTCAGGTACCACGCGCGGTAGTGAAAAATATCTCCCAGCCGGCCTTCCTCAATCAGTTGCTTCGCAAATGCGACTGCCGGGACCCGACGGTAGTTGAACCAGACCAGATTTGGCACTTGCTTTACCGTCTCAGCCATTGCTTCGGCTTGCTCCAGAGACATCGCCAAAGGTTTTTCGCACCATATGATTTTTCCCGCCTGCGCTGCGGCCATCGCTATCGGCGCGTGCAGCACGTTAGGCACTGCGATGTCCAGGATCTGAATGTCGCTTCTGTCCACAACTTCTTGCCAATCGGTTGCAACCTCCTGCCAGCCCCATTGCGAGGCCATTGCGTCCAGCTTGGGGCGATTTCGTCCGCAAATCACGCTCAGATTCAAGTCATAAGCAATCGGAAAAAATCGCTGCACCTGATGAAAGGCGTTGGAGTGCGCTCGCGCGATGAAGCCGTGCCCAATCATCGCTACGTTTAATTTCTTCTTGCTGTCTGCCATTTTGGATTGGAAAACTCTATGCTTCAGGACTCCGCATCGGCGCCGTTGAAAAACCATCGCTCAGTTGGCTGCGGTGGGCCCTCAACGGCTAACGCTCCGATAAATCCTTCCCGCGGCTCTAGGTTGGCCAAACTCCATCGTGTAGCCGCTCTCGGGTCCGTCCTCACCTCCTGCAATGTCGCCGGCGCGTCCGGATCAATTGAAACGGAAAACTCCGACAAGGGAAACGACAACCCATCGCCACAGGCTTTGATAAACGCTTCCTTGCGCGTCCAGCAGGCAAAGAAAGCGCGCGCCAATTGGTTCGACGGCAGTGCCGATAATGCCTTGTATTCGTTTGTGGAAAAGAAACGCTCGGCCAGTTCGAGATATTCCACGTCTGGCCTGATTTTCTCGACATCCACTCCGATCGCCCTCACGCTAGCAACCGCTATGACCGCCAACCCAGAAGAATGAGAAATATTGAACCTTAGTTGTTGTGGATTTTGATCCTCGACAACTTGCGGTTTGCCGTTCGCCTCGTAGCTAAAACGAATATCCTGCGCCGGAATTCCGAGATAGCGTCCGAGAATCTCTCTCACCGCGCTCCGGCATCGCACAAAATGTTGCCGATCACGCGTGAAGTGAAACCGTTCCGCCCGCCCAATCTCATCCCGTGCAAGCACTTCTTGTAAATCAACCGCCGACTCGGGAGCGTCCAGGCAAATTTGCCAAACGTCGATGCGGTCCACTGGAAACGGCGGCTGGACCGGCGCCGCCCGCCAAGGTTCGGCCTCATTGCTCATGCTTCCCGATTGTACCGTGGAGGAGTTTTCAAGCCTTTCTCTGCGTCCTAGGCGGTTTTTTCTGCGAACTCCGGGGTTAAAAGCATTCAAGCACGAATCGCTGAACCTCGTAGAGCCATTCAGCCGGGGCTTATTCACGCCATTCCCTCAGCCAACGCGGAGGAAGGCACACTAATTTCCTGTCTAAACCTGCTTGACAGACGCGACCAGATGCCGGAGAATCGGACTAATCCAAAGGGCAAGCGCCAGCCAATCTCCCAGCCAAGCTGATGGTGTGAGCTAAACTCCCCCGGACCCATGGGCCGTATCGGCTACATTGGTTCGTAGTAAAGGCTAAATCATGAAAAGTACTCTGCGCAGTTTGTGGAACGATGATCGCGGGCAGGACATCGCTGAATATGCCGTCATGCTGGCTGTGATTCTGGTCATCGTCGTCGGTACCATCCGGCTGGTTGGCAGCAATGCCAACAATGTTTTTTCTTCCGTAGCCAGTTCCGTCCAGTAGCAAGGATCAAGCTCGGGATGTCCGCAGCCGCTTGCGGCGTTGGCTGTGGACGAGCGAGTGCTGATGCGCGTCTTGAGCGCATGGCTCACGGCACAGTTGCAGTGAATGTTGCTGTCGCCGCTACTCCGCTGACACTTGCACTGATGTGATACACGCCGGAGGACGGCGGTGTGGTGTAGGCCACAGACGCGTTCCCCGATGTGTCGCTGGTGGCTGGCACTGCAGAGAAGCTGCCGCCCGCGCCCCCATCTGAGAAAACTACGGAAGCGTTAGGAACTGCGTTCCCGTATTGATCGGACACATGGACGACAAGATTTTGCGCTAACTGCGTTGATGCAGGCGCGGTTTGGCCACCTCCCGAAACAGCCGCCAGGTTCGTCGCAGGGCCCGCGGTCGCGGTTTCGTGCATATGCAATATCGCGAGGGAAAGGGCGCTGGCGTTGATGGTTACCAACGCTGCCTTGGTAGATGTTGTGTAGAGTGTCGTAGCTCGGCCAAGGCTATCCGTAACGGCCGAGGTGGCGGAGAGTTTCCCGCCGGCGCCTCCATCGTTGAAATTTACCGTAATGCCTGGGACCCCGTTGCTGTATTGGTCCGCCACCTTCACTACAAGAGCAGCGGGCAACTGAGTGGTGACGGGCGCGCTCTGATTATTTCCCTTCAATGGCACAATCCACTTCGGCGCCGCCGGTGTCCCAGTCTCAGTTAGGACTGCGCCAGCGAAACCGGCAACCGAAGCAGTTATCGTTACCGTACGCGCGATCTTCGATAGAGTGTAAGTTGTCGAAGCAAAGCCATTCGCGTCAGTTACGGGTGTTGTAGTGCTGAACGTACCACCCTTGCCCCCATCGCTAAAAGTTACCGTGACCCCGGAAAATGGCTGTCCTGAGTAAGGATCAACCGCCTTTATCTTCAGCGCCACCGGAAGCACAGTGTTTACAATAGCTGTTTGGTTGTTTCCCGCCACCGTCAGTAAGGCCGGGAATAATCCATAAACCACCAGATTCTGCCGGGTCGCCACATACACCTTTCCATTGGCGACAGTCTGAGTGGCAAAATGCGCCGTGGTGGGCAACGTATCTCGCGTGCCCGCGTCCTTGGTCGTATAGAGAAGTTTGAGCGTGCCCGCGCCGTATGCTTGCATGTTCGTACCGTTGATGACCCACAAAATGCCATTGGTATTGACGTTGGCCGAAATGGTCGCCACATGACCACCGCCAATTAAGGTCGCCGACTGAACCACCGGAGTAGTCGAAAACAGGCCATTATTCAGCGAGAACGCCTTGATCGGGGACACCCCACCGAAAACATACAATTTGCCATTCCAGTACACTGGCACTCCATTTACTTCGCCGATGCCCGGGGAAAGCTCCTGCACGATCTGCGTGTCTCCGGCCGGGTTGTAATGTCCCATGTTGTCGCGGTCCAGCAGATAGAGAATTCCTTGCTTGCCCGTTGCCACGGCTAGATGTGGATGCGCTCCGCCGGGCTGATCTGGCAGGACCAACACTCCGGCCGAACTCAGGTCAAGATCCATCTGGGAAAGCGTAGCCTGGTTATACGGTGTGAAGTAGTCGGTCAAGGGCAATCCGTTCGGTGTCTGCGTCAGCTTCAGCACACTGGAACCGAAGTCCTGTCCTCCCATATCTGCATCAAACCCGCCCTCGCCCGTTTCCGCATAGATATTCCCGGCACTGTCCGCCGTCAGTCCGGCTCCACTCTGCCAGATAGATGACAGACCCTTGACCGGTGAAGTGTCGAACGCCCCGACCTGCTGGAGTGTGAGCGCGTCGTATGCCAGCACCCAGCCCTGATTACCGTAATTGCATCCGTTCGAACCGAAGCCGGCGTAGATGGTGCCATTCACGAGCAGCAGACCGGGGCGGTTCATTTGGTACAAATCCTTGAATGTCGCCACCGAGCCGGTGTTCGTTCTGAATGTGGCTTTTAACTTCACCGGGCCATTGAATTTCTCTTGCCCCGTTGCCACATCGAGCGCGTGCAGGCGATGAACAAAGGTTCCGTTCTCGTCTGTTTTGGCTATCACGTACAGAGTACCCGTATTGGGATCGATGACCGGAGTGGATACGATGCCGAGCTCCGTGAACGCGGTCACGCCGGTGCACCCTTGCACCGTCCCTGGCACTGTGGTGATTCCAGCCGCTGGATTGATAAAACTCACGTGCCAAAGTTGCTGCGCGTTGATGCCCACGTTGTTGTCCGCATCAAACGCATAAACGCTGTCATGCTGTGTCGCCACATAGACCACGTTATGTGTTTCGCTGCTGCCCGGTATGGAAATATTCGACAAGTACAAGGGCTGCCCCACCACGATCCCATCGACACCCTGCGTAAATAATTTCCCAAAATTATTCTTGTTAACATTGCTCGGTGTGAGCACAGTCTCGTTCGCATTGACTCCCGTCCGCGCGTTGTCATTGTGGTACGTCACCACGTTGACCTGAGCCTCAGCAGAGCCCGACAGGGGAAGAGCCGCCATGGCGATCACAGCGGCCACTCGTGCTAACTCGCGGAAGGAATTTCGAACGGACCGGTGCGCAATCAATTCGCAAACTGGGTACACACGCATACAGGTTCTCCACTTCGGAAATCGCACGAGTTTGGGAGCACAGCCTGGCCTGCCAGGAGGGAGAGGATGACAGTTTACATCAAGCAAGATGCCCTGGATGAAGCAATAAATATGGGGTTCCGAGGCGAAACCCGAAACGTTGTATGCAAAACATTTCAGCTTTGTTGAAAATCGTAGGCAGCAAAGATGACGCCGAAAGTATGTAAGCTAACGCCTGTGCAGTGGGCTCGATGCCGGTCTGGTAGCGCACTCTGCAGACCAGTGTTATTATCTAGCGAGTCTGCGATCCCCGGCAGCTTCAGATCGCATCGTAAGGTGAAGAATTATGGTTTGGACCACGCCAGTTTTCGAAGAAGTCTTGCTTTGCTGCGAAATTAATTCTTACGCGAGCGCAAAGCTATAAACGCTCCTCCATGTATGTGAAAATCCTCGGCTCCGCGGCCGGAGGAGGTTTTCCCCAATGGAATTGCGCATGCCCGAACTGCCAACTCGTCCGTAGAGGCAAATTCCCCGGCAAGGTTCGCTCCCAGGCGCAGGTCGCTGTCAGCGAAGATGGGAAGTCTTGGTTCTTGCTGGGGGCATCGCCTGATCTCCGCTCCCAAATTGAGGCTACTCCCCAATTACAGCCGCGGGCCGGAACAAACGGCTCTCCTTTGTGTGGCGTCGTATTGGCGTGCGCTGATCTCGACCATGTTCTCGGCTTGCTGCTTCTGCGAGAACTCCAACCACTGAATGTCTATGCTACTGGCTCTGTAACTCGCCTTCTGCGCGAACAGAACAGCATGTTCGCAATGCTCAATCGCGCTCCAGACCAGGTTCGTTGGCGGGCAATGCGCGTCGAAGAGTCTTTCCAACTCTGTACTCTTTCCGGCCAGCACACCGGGATTACCTGCACATCCATTCCAATTTCGAATCGCTATCCCGTTTACGCGTCCAACTCCGATCCAGCTTTGAGTCCTGATGAGGCGCTCGTGGGATTGATCCTCACTTCGGATTCAGGGCGAAAGATGGTTTATGCGCCGGCCGTCGCTTCCATCACACAATCTCTTCGGGAGTGGCTGGAAAAGGCGGATCTGCTGCTCTTCGATGGAACGTTCTACAGCGACGACGAACTGACTACTGTCCGTGGATCTGGCGAGCTGGCGCGGGAGATGGGACATATCCCCGTCGGAGGCGAAGACGGCAGTTTGCGCCAGCTCGCTGGTCTCCGCATCCCACGGAAGCTGTATATTCACATCAATAACACCAATCCCATGCTGAATGAAACCAGTCCCGAATATCGAGCCGTGCGGGAAGCGGGATGGGAACTTGCGGAGGATGGATGGCAGGCCACTCTGTAGAAACCGCGCCCGCTCCCCTCTTATCTCTTGGCGAGCTGCGCCACGCATTGCGTCAGATTGGTGAGCAGCGCTATCACCATCGCCATCCCTTTCATCTGTTAATGCATGACGGGAAACTCAGCCGGGGCCAGCTACAAGCTTGGGCTTTGAATCGCTACTACTACCAGAGCGTGATCCCGATAAAAGATGCGATTATCATTTCCCGCAGCAAAGATCCTCTGTTCCGGCGCGCATGGCGAAAGAGAATCGTCGATCATGACGGAGATGCGACCAGTGAAGGCGGGATCAAGCGTTGGCTCAAACTGGCGGAGGCCACTGGCTTGGATCCTGCTCGCGTCGCCAGTGCGCGGGAGATTTTGCCAGCCACTCGCTATGCGGTAAATGAATATCTCAATCTGGTGCGCACGCGGCCGCTGCTGGAGGCAGTGGCTTCCTCACTAACGGAATTGTTCTCACGCGATCTGATCGCGCTGCGTATGGACAAACTTCGTGAGCACTATCCCTGGCTCGCTGGCGGCCTGGATTATTTCGAAGCGCGGCTGACCCAGGCTCCAGAAGACGCGGCCTTCGCGATCAATTATGTCTATGAGCACGCTAAATCCCGCGAGGAGCAGGAGGGAGCGGTCCAGGCGCTCCGCGACAAGTGCGATATTCTTTGGGCACAACTCGATGCCTTGTACTTTGCATATGTGCAGCCGGGATGGCCACCGCCCGGTGCGTTCCGGATTGAGGAGTGATCGTGGCCGGGCTTCTGGATTTGAGCAAGCCCAGACTCGCCCCCGGATGCCGTTGGGGCGGCCCCGAAGCAGCGCCGGTTGTGCTATTTCCGGAAGGCGCCATCCGGGTTCAGGGCACGGGACAGAGAATTCTGGAGCTGTGCGATGGCGAGCGCACGTTCGCAGAACTCGTCGCGGAATTGCAGCAGGAGTACTCCGAAGCCGACCCCGCAGTCATCCGCGCGGACGCTTGTCGCTTTCTCGAGCAATTGCACGACAAACGCAT
>DAIMDJ010000045.1:9350-11546 GCA_036725905.1 Terriglobales bacterium | reverse complement strand
CCAACGCCGATGCCGGCGCTTATGCGTATACCGATTGCGCTATCGATCAGGCTTATCGCGCGGTGCAGGAGATAACGAAAAAAGATTAAGCGAGGGCGCCTGGTCAGCTATTGTTTTGGGTTCCTAGAATTGCGCTGTTCGAAATGCGACTCACTGAATCGGCTTTCAGCTAGCCTGACTCTGATCGACGACATACATCCGGCCGGGCCCCGGAGTCTGCACATTTTGCATGTGGAAACATTCTTTAATTCGCCGGCGCAACTCGCGGCTTACCGCATATTGTTTATTCGGGCGCGTCTTGACTAGCATCAGATACTCCGCCTCACCATTTCCGACGCGATCAATTCCCGGTACTTGAATGTCGCTCACAATGTCCTCGGCATATGCCGGATCATGGCGCACTTCATCTCCTACTTCCTGCAACAGCTTTACGATTCGATCGCTAGGCTCACTGTAGGCAACGGTCACACGCAACGTAAGCTGCGACCAATCACGAGTTGTGTTCGAGACGATCTTGATTTCACTGTTGGGGACAAAATGAACCGTACCGTCCTCATCGCGCAGTAAGGTGTGGCGCAAGCTCATGGCTTCGACTGTGCCTTTTACGCCGGCTATGCGAACGTTGTCGCCAATGTCGTATTGATTCTCTAGCAGGATGAAGAATCCGTTGATGAAGTCATGCACCAGCGTCTGCGCGCCGAACCCAATTGCCAGGCCCGCAATTCCCGCGCTGGCCAATAGCGGACCAAGGTTCAGGCCAAATAGAGGCAGTGCCTGCAGCACGGCCCAGAAAAAAATTACGAAGACTCCGACGCTGGTAATCACGCTGGCCATGGTGCGAATTTTTTGCGCGCGAATACCGGAGGGTAATTTCTTCTCTTGCAGCGCGGCGATTCGGCGAACCATGACCCGCAGCAGGCGGCTCAACACCAAAGCCCCCACCACGATGATTACCAGCTTCGGCATGTCATGATGGAGAAACGTAACCGTGTCCTCACGCCAGTCGCGAAGCAGTGCGGGAAAATTGCCCGCGTCGACGACAACGAAATCTGAAAGAGTACTCATGGTGAACGGCGATTATAGCAAGCGCAGCCACGCTGCCTCCGCCGCCTCGCCGAACGTATAATCGAGATAATTCTGCGTCTCTTTCGAGGTGAGCGTGCGATTCAGACTTCTAGCAGTTGGATTCTTGATTGTCGCGATAATGTTTCCAGTTGCTGCGTTGGCGGGACCTCTGCAGCAGCAGCGGATTCCCGGGATCGAACAAAAGCCGCCCGAAGATGAGGAGCGCGCCAGAGTGGAGAGAGGCATGGCCAAAAAAGCCAGCCAGGAGCGCCAGGCCGATCTGAAACGCGATACTGACAAGCTGCTAAAGCTCGCGACCGAGTTGAAGCAATATGTCGACAAAAGCAACGAAAACGTCCTTTCATTGGATGTACTCAAAAAAGCAGAAGCGATCGAGAAGCTGGCGCGCAGCGTAAAAGAAAAGATGAAGGGATATAACTAATGAGCATGGACAAGTCCCTTTCTCTAATGTCTGAAGCTCCGGGCGAAGGTGTGCTCGTGTTAAGCTAGTTGCAATCGAGTTGCGAATATGCCTCTTCCGGAAACTGAACAACCCGGTAGGTTGCAAGCCGAGCTTATATCTCGCGGACTGCGTATGACCCGCCAGCGCCGCACGATCCTCAGCGTTGTGGAAACCGCCCAGCAGCATCTCGATGCCAGCCAACTTCTTCGCAGGGCGCGCAAGATCGATCCTGGAATTGATCGGGTGACCGTGTATCGCACCTTGAAGCTGCTCAAACGGCATGGCCTGATCGATGAATTGGATTTAATGCACCTCCAGGGGGAGAAGCATTTTTACGAACGTAGGCCGCAGCGCGATCATTTGCACATGGCATGCCTGCGTTGCGGGAAAATCCTGGAGTTCGAGAGCGATCTTTTCGACCGTCTCAAAGGGCAAATCCAGCGCGAGTGCCAGTTCCATATTTTGGTTACACGTATGGAGATCGGCGGCTACTGCTCTCGTTGCCGCAGCCTGCCTTCGTGAGTTGCAACTGGTTGCGACGGCATCGCAACAAAAAAGCAGCCAATACATTGACGGTTGCTGTCCCAGTGATTAGATTGTTTACTGCTCTTTCAAATGCAACTCAGTTGCAAATAGTATGCGCCTAGCCTACATCGCACTTTTTGCTT